>NZ_JBAKFQ010000017.1:0-106602 GCF_053484255.1 Martelella sp. FLE1502 | reverse complement strand
ATCGCACCAAAACGGAATCCCATACGATTCATTCATCACGCCTGATGCTCTAGTGCCCGCCACCGCCGGCGCCGGCCTTGGGCTTGCGCACGACAATGATGCAGAAGCTCAGGCAGACGAACAGCACTGTCAGGATCGTGAAGATGTCGATGAACGCCATCAGCCATGCCTGCTGATTGACGATCTGGTCGAGCTGTAGCACGGCGGCCTTTTCGCCGTCGATGCCATGGCTGTTGTAGACCCCGGCGAGCCCGTTCACCCATTCCTGTGTGGTCGCGCTGGCCGCATTCACCGTTTCCGCCAGCCGGTCGAAATGAAAATCGGTGCGGCGGCTGAGCAGCGTGTTGATCACGGCAAGGCCGACCGCGCCGCCGAGATTGCGGGTCAGGTTGAACAGGCCTGATGCGTTCTTGATATCCTGCGGCGGCAGCGTGCCAAGCGCGATGTTGGAGACCGGGATCATCGAGATCATCAGCGCCACGCCGCGGCCGGCCTGCGGCCAGAACAGCTCCCAGTAATCCCATTCGGCGGTGATATGGGTCATCTGCCAGGTGCAGAGCGCAAACAGCGCCAGCCCCGCGCCCATCATCACGCGCGGGTCGAGTTTGTTCTGCAGCATGCCTGCAACCGGGGCGGTCGCCATCATGAACGCGCCGGTGACGAACATCGTCTCCCCGATCATCAGCGCGTCATAGCCGCGAATGCGGGCCATATAGAGCGGAAACAGGTAGACGAGGCCGTAGAGCCCGATGCCGAGCGAGAACGAGAAGATCGAGCCGACGGCGAAGTTGAAATTGCCGAAGGCGCGCAGGTCCACGACCGGATAGCGGCTGGTGAACGAGCGGTAGAAGAAGGCGATGGCGCCGACGATCATCACCACGAACACGACGCGGATGACCTCATCGGAGAACCAGCCCTTGATATTGCCCTCTTCCAGAAAATATTCGAGCGTGCCGAGGAACGTCGCCATGGCGGCAAGGCCGATCCAGTCGAAGTGGCGCATGATCGAAAGGTCGGGCTTGTCGAAGTCGATCAGCAGCCAGGCGCTGATGGCGACCAGAATGCCCGGGATGACGTTGATCAGAAAAAGCCAGTGCCATGACAGCGCATCGACGAGATAGCCGCCGACTGTCGGGCCGATCGTCGGCGCGAGCGTGGCCACAAGTCCGACGACCGGGATAACGGTCGAGCGCTTGGAGGGCGGGAAGGCGGTGAAGGACACCGCAAAAACCGCCGGCACCATACCGCCCGACATGAAGCCCTGCAGCGCGCGGTAGATGATCATCTGGTCGATGCTGGTCGCCGTGGCGCAAAGCGCGCTGCAGGCGGTGAACGCCGCGGCCGAAACGCTGAACACGACCCGGGTCGAGAAGATCCGCGCCAGAATGCCGGAAAGCGGGATCATGATCACTTCGGCGATCAGATAGGACGTCTGCACCCAGGCGATCTCGTCGGCGCTTGCCGAGATGCCGGCCTGAATGTCGGTGAGCGCCGAGGCGACGATCTGGATATCGAGGATCGCCATGAACATGCCGAACGCCATGACGATGAAGGCGATCCATGTGCGGGCGGAAACATGGTCGGAGGGCGGTGCCCCCGCCTCAGTCGCGACCGGCGCGTTTTCGGCTGTGTCTGTCATCGAAGCATCCGTGGGATGCGGGCGTCAGACGCCCGCTCATAGCAATTCCAGGTGAAGTGGACACCGGTTCACCGTCCGGTATTGCGTAAAAACAAAGGTGTCAGCGGTTGGCGGCGACCGTTTCGCCGATCGTGCCGTCGGGGGCGGTGCGGCTGTCGACTTCGGCGGTGACGGACAACCCGGCCTTGAGGTACTGCCCGTCAAGCACGTCCTTGGGGATCGAAATCCTCACCGGCAGGCGCTGGACGATCTTGGTGAAATTGCCTGTCGCGTTCTGCGGCGGCAGCAGCGCGAAGACGGCGCCGGATGCCGGCGAGAAGGATTCGACCGTGCCGATGAAGTCATCCTTTTCGAAGGCGTCGATCGAGACATGAACCTTCGCCCCTATTCCGAGGCGATCGAGATCGGTCTCCTTGAAATTGGCGACGATGTAGAGATCATCGGTCGGCACCAGCGCGCCGAGCCGCGTGCCGGAGGAAACGAGATCGCCGACCTGGACGTTCTTGTTGCCGAAAACCCCGTCGAAAGGAGCGCGGATTTCGGTGAAGGCGAGATTGCGCTTGGCCATGTCGATCGCGAGCTTGCGCTCCTGCAGGGCGGCCTGCTGCTGTGCAAGCTGGGCCTCGGCGGTGGTGATATTGGATTTCGCCACTTCGACTGCCGCATCGGCGGCCTGCACCTTGGCCTTCAACTGGTCGAGCGCCGCCCGAGCATCGTCGAAGGCGGCAACCGTGGCGGCTCCCTTCTCGCGCAGCGTATCGGCGCGCTGCAGCACGGTCTTGGCGTTGTCGATCTGCGGATCGAGCGCCTCGCGATTGGCCTTGGCCTGGGCGAGCGAGGCCTTGGCGCCGGCGATCTGCGCCTTGGTCGCCTCCAGCGCCACGTTCTGGGCGTGGAGCTGCGCTTCGGCCTGGGCAACCGCGTTCTGGTAGTCGCCGTCATCGATCTTGACGAGAAGGTCGCCCTTCTTGACCTGCTGGTTGTTTGAAACCGCGACGCTTTCGACATAGCCGGACACCTTGGGCGCGATCATGGCGATGTCGCCTTCGATATAGGCGTCGTCCGTGGATACGATGAAGCGGCCTTCGGTCCACCAGTGATAGCCGAACCATCCGCCGCCGGCGATCAGCGCGATGCCGATCAGCGAGAAAATGATCTTGCGGACCCCGCCGCCGCGTTTCTTCTCGGCCGGGCGCGGTTCGGGGTGCACATCTGTCTCGTTCGTCATGTTGAAAAATGCCTTTCTGGCGCTGAAGGGAGGAGGGTTCAGCACGGAGAGAGCGAATTCGAACTCGCCGGTTCGATTTGTTGACGTGGTAATGCGCCTCGCGGCGTTGACTGTCAAGCGGTGGACCGGCGGGAACTGCCGAATGTCAATTACGTTGATAGTGAAGAAATGGATTTCGCGTTATAGAACGCCGACGCTTCCGCGCCGGTTCCGGGACGCGACCGCAACAGCCGCATGCCGGGTTTGGCCGGGTTTTTGAAGGAGACTGACTTGAACGACATTCTTGTGTTGGCCGCCCAGCCCGAAGCATGGGCCGCGCTCGTGACCCTGATCGTGATGGAGGTGGTGCTCGGCATCGATAACCTCGTCTTCATCTCGATCCTCACCAATAAGCTGCCGGAGGCCAGCCGGCAGAGCGCGCGGCGCATCGGTCTCGGTCTCGCCCTTGTGCTTCGCCTTGTCCTGCTCGGCGCGGTCGCCTGGATCGTGCAGCTCACCGAACCGGTGTTCACCGCATTCGGGCACGGCTTCTCCTGGAAGGATATCATCCTGATCGCCGGCGGTCTGTTCCTTGTCTGGAAGGCCACCAAGGAAATTCATCACAATGTCGATCCGGAGGAAGAGGCCGGCGAGATCGTCGGCGGCGCGGTGAAGACGGGCTTTGCCGCCGCGATTTTCCAGATCCTGCTGCTCGATCTGGTGTTTTCGGTCGACAGCATCATCACCGCCGTCGGCATGACCGATCATCTGCCGATCATGATCATCGCGGTCGTCGTCGCCGTCACGCTGATGCTGATCGCCGCCGGCCCGCTCGCCCGTTTCATCGAGGCCAATCCGACCATCGTGATGCTCGCGCTCGCCTTCCTGCTGATGATCGGCATGACGCTGATTGCCGATGGTCTCGGCTTCCACGTGCCGAAGGGCTATATCTATGCGGCGATGGCGTTCTCGGGTCTTGTCGAGGCGCTCAACATGCTGGCGCGACGCAAACGGAAGAAGGATCGCGCCATGCGGGGCGAGAGTACAGCGAGCGCATCGACGGTTCACTGAACCTGCCGGAGAGGGCCGATGGCCGGGTCGATGGCTTGACGGAAAGGGTTGAATATGGCCTAAGGCTGGCCTGAACGGGCCGCCGTCCTCCAAGACCTTTCGCGGCCAGCACATTCAGCATTTTCAGGGAAGCCGCCGGCCCGGCCGGCGCCACGGACAAAACAATGAGCACAACCGGCCCGCGCCTTCGCATCGCGCCATCCCCGACCGGCGAGCCGCATGTCGGCACTGCCTATACCGCGCTGTTCAACTATCTTTATGCCAAGAAGATGGGCGGCACCTTCATTCTCCGCATCGAGGATACCGACGCCACGCGCTCGACGCCGGAATTCGAGAAGAACGTGCTCGACGCGCTGAAATGGTGCGGGCTGGAATGGGCCGAGGGCCCGGATGTCGGCGGCCCCTACGGCCCCTATCGCCAGTCCGACCGCAAGGACCTCTACAAGCCCTATGTCGACCGCCTGGTCGAAGAAGGCCATGCCTTCCATTGCTTCTGCACGCCCGAGCGGCTGGAGCGGATGCGCGCCGGCCAGCGCGCCGAGGGCAAGGCCCCGAAATATGACGGGCTCTGCATGCATCTGAAGGCGGAGGAAGTGAAGGCCCGCATTGAGGCCGGCGAGCCCAATGTCGTGCGCATGAATATCCCGACGGAAGGCGCGTGCAAATTCACTGACGGCGTCTATGGCGATGTCGAAATCCCGTGGGATGCTGTCGACATGCAGGTTCTGCTGAAGGCCGACGGCATGCCGACCTATCACATGGCGAACGTCGTCGACGACCACATGATGAAGATCACCCATGTGGCGCGCGGCGAGGAATGGCTGGCCTCGGTGCCGAAGCACATCCTGCTCTACACCTATCTGGGTCTCGAGCCGCCGCAGTTCTTCCATCTGCCGCTGATGCGCAATCCCGACAAGTCGAAGCTTTCCAAACGGAAAAACCCGACCTCGATCTCCTATTACTCGGCCCTCGGCTATCTGCCGGAAGCGCTGATGAACTTCCTCGGCCTGTTCTTCATCCAGATCGCCGAGGGCGAAGAACTGATGGACATGCCGACGCTCATCGAGAAGTTCGATGCCGACAACCTCAACAAGTCGGGCGCCGTGTTCGACACCCAGAAGCTTGAATGGCTGAACGGCCGCTTCCTGCGCGAAACGCTGACGGAGGAGGATTTCATCCTCCGCGTCGCCGCCTGGGCATCCGAGAACGCGCGGCTCAAGGAAGGGCTGAAACTCTCCCAGAGCCGGATCACCAAGCTTGGCGAACTGCCGGCGCTGATGGGCTTCCTGCTGCAGTCGGACATGGTTCCGGAGGCCGAAGCCTTCGCGAAAATCAAGAAGACCAATCCGGAAGAGATCCTCGAAATCCTCAAGGCCGTCCAGCCGGTGCTGGAAAAGCTGGTCGAGTGGAACGCCGCGACCGTCGAAGAAGCGCTGCGCCAGCTTGCCGAGGACATGGACAAGAAGCTGCGCACCGTGGTCGCGCCGCTGTTCGTCGCCATGTCCGGTTCGTCGCGCTCGCTGCCGCTGTTTGACAGTATGGCCATTCTCGGCCGTGCCGTTGTCCGCCAGCGGCTGAAGACGGCCGAGGCCGTTGTCGCGGGCATGGTCGCAGAAGAGGCAAAGAAATAAGATGAACAAGAAGACAGAAGAACTCTCCTCCGACGCAACGGAAGTCCGCGCCCAGAAGCTTGAAATCCTGCGCGAGAAGATCGGCGACGTCTATCCGGCGCATTTCCACCGCACCATGACCAATGCGGAACTGGCCGAAAAATACGCCGATCTGCCCGATGATGTGACCACCGAGGATGTCGTCACCGTTGCCGGCCGCGTCTATTCGATGCGCAATTCCGGCATGTTCGTCGATCTGCGCGATGCCTCCGGCAAGATCCAGATCTTCTCGCACAAGGACACGACGCCCGAAGAGGTGCGCGAATTATGGTCGCTGGTGGACCTTGCCGACATCGTCGGCGTCACCGGCGTCGTGCGCCGCACCAAGCGCGGCGAGCTGACGATCAACGCGCAAGAGCTCACCATCCTCACCAAGGCGCTGAAGCCGATGCCCGAGAAATATCACGGGCTTGCCGATATCGAGACGCGCTATCGCCAGCGCTATCTCGACATCATGAGCAACGAGGATTCCAAGCTGCGCTTCATCCAGCGCTCCAAGGTGCTGTCCGGCGTCCGCCGTTTCCTCGAGGACGAAGGCTTCATGGAAGTCGAGACGCCGATGCTGCAGTCGATCTATGGCGGCGCAACGGCCGATCCGTTCAAGACCCACCACAACGCGCTCGACATGGACATGTATCTCCGGATCGCGCCGGAGCTTTACCTGAAGCGCATTCTGGTCTCGGGGCTGACCGACAAGGTGTTCGAGGTCAACCGCAACTTCCGCAACGAGGGCGTGTCGACCCGGCACAATCCCGAATTCACCATGATGGAGTGCTACTGGGCCTATGCCGACTACGAGGACATGATGGGCCTCGTCGAGCGGATGTTCGAAAGGCTCGCGCTCTCGCTCCACGGCGATACGAAGCTGATGTTCGGCGAGACCGAACTCGACTTCAAGGGCCCGTTCAAGCGCGTGCCGATGCCCGATGCGGTGAAGGAAGCAACCGGCATCGACTTCCGTGCGATCGCGACCGACGATGAAGCCCGTGCCGCTGCCAAGGCTGCCGGCTTCGAGATCGAGAATGACTGGACCTGGGGCGAATGCCTCGCCTTCATCTTCGAGGAAAAGGTCGAGTCCACGCTGATCCAGCCGTCCCACGTCACCCATTTCCCGAAGGACATCTCGCCCTTTGCCAAGGAAGTGCCGGGCGAGCCGCGCCTCGTCGAGCGCTTCGAGACCTATGTCAATGGCTGGGAACTCGGCAATGCGTTTTCCGAGCTCAACGATCCGGTCGAGCAGCGCCGCCGCATGGTCGAGCAGCTTGAACAGTCTCACGCACGCGGCGAGACCGAAAAGCGGCTGGACGAGGATTTCCTCAACGCCATGGACCACGGCATGCCGCCCGCCGGCGGGCTGGGCATCGGCATCGACCGCCTGATCATGCTCCTGACCAACGGCCCCTCAATCCGCGACGTCATCCTGTTCCCGGCGCGGCGCCACAGGGATTGAGTTTTCTGGGAGAGCGGCATGGACGAAGAGGAGATTTCCCTTTCCGGCGGCCGCTTTACTCCCGGGGTGGTGCGGCTCGGTGACACGGTACGCCGGCCTTTGCGCGAGGGCCTTGCCGAGTCCTTGCTCGGCTACCTGGCGGAGGCGGGCTTTTCCGGCGCGCCGCGCTTTCTTGGGCGCGATGACAAGAGTAGGGCGATTCTGACCTATGTCGAGGGTAGTGTGCCCTCCGAACTTGGCCATTTCGACGATGCTGCCCTGGCTGCCGCTGCGGGTTTGCTGCGACGGTTTCATGATGCCACGGTGGAATTTCCGGTTGTCGTCGAGGCCTCTGCCGAAGTCGTCTGCCACAACGACTTCTCGCCAACCAACGCCGTTTTCCGGGATGGCCTGTCCATTGCGTTGATCGATTTCGATACGCTCGCCCCCGGAGCAAGGCTTTGGGACCTGGGCTATTCCGCCTTTACCTGGCTCGATCTCGGCAATGACGATTATTCCGGTGCCGAGCAGTTGCGGCGACTTGCCGTTTTTGCGGATGGCTACGGGCTGGCGGCATGTCCGGCCGAGGCTATCTTGTCGCATGCGGTGGTTCGCCAGAACGCGCTGGCGGCAAAGGCCCGCGCCGCCGGGCAATCCGACATGGCGGAGTGGGCGACGGCAGCTGCCGAATGGACGGCGCGCCATATGGCGTCGAAGAGCATGCCGTAACCGGGGCGCAAGCTGTGGTCTTCAGCCAACCCGCGCAAAAAGCCGGCGGCTGAACATCAGCGGCACCAGCACCAGCGCCACGGCCGGAAACACCAGCCAGTTCATCATGCTCCAGCCATTGTCGATATGCACCAGCGCGCCGGCGAGGAAGGAGGCGGTGGCGGTGGAGCCGAAGACGAGGAAATCGTTGAGGCCCTGCACCTTGCCGCGTTCTTCCGGGGTGTGGCAGTCTGTGATCATCGCGGTCGCGCCGATAAAGCCGAAATTCCAGCCGACGCCGAGCAGGATCAGCGCCAGCCAGAAATGCGTGAGCCCGAGGCCGGAAAGCGCGATCGCCGAGCAGGCGGCAATCAGCGCCAGACCGGTCGCGGCGATCGTTTCCTTGCCGAAGCGGGCGATCAGCCGGCCGGTTACGAAGCTCGGACCGAACATCGCCAGCACATGCCACTGAATGCCGAGCGTCGCCTGGCCGACGGAATGGCCGCAGGCGACCATGGCGAGCGGCGTCGCCGTCATGATGAAGGCCATCAGCGCATAGGAAACGACGCCCGTGGCGGCCGCCATGATGAAGCGAGGGGAGCGGGCGATCTCGGAAAGCGGCCTCCCGCCGGAGATGGTGACCGCGACGGGACGGGGGATTCTCAGCCGCGAGACCAGCAGCAGCGTGATCAACGCCAGCGCGGACAGTCCGATGAAGCTTGCGACATAAGGGTGGCCGGGCACGGCATCGACCGTCCAGATCGCCACCTGCGGGCCGATGATCGCGGCGGCGAGCCCGCCGATCATGACCCGCGAAATCGCCTTCGCCTTCATGTCGCCATCGGCGGTGTCGGCGGCGGCGAAACGGAAGCTCTGGATATAGGAGCCATAAAGCCCGACAGTCATGATCGCGAGGCAAAACAGCAGGAACAGACCGGCGGTGATTGCCGTTGCGGCCAGAAGCCCGCCGAGGATGCCGATCATCGCGCCGAAAATATAGCCCTCACGTCGGCCGAAGCGGCGCATGATCCATGCCGCCGGCAGGGTGCCGACGGCGACCCCCACATTGTAGAGGCTGACCGGAAAGGTCGCGAAGGCCGGGTCCGGCGCCAGCGCCGTGCCGACAATCCCGCCAAGCGAGATAACGATCGGCGGCGCGGCGCCGCCGATGGCCTGTCCCATTGTCAGGATATTGATGTTGCGGAAGGCATTGCTGTCGGTCATCGGGCGTCTCCGGCCTTGTCATGCTCCGCCTTTGGCAAGCGGAAGGGCCGGTTCGTGCCTAGCGCATTAGCGCGAAAATCGGAAACGGTTTTCGCGCTGCCGGATATATGCGCGGCAATCAGTGGATGAAATTGGCGATGGCGTAGCCCTGTTTTTCCAGGCCCGCCCGCACAGCCGCCGCAATCGGAATGGCTCCGGGCGTATCGCCATGGACGCAGATGGAATCGATCGCTGTGGGGATTCGTTTGCCGGAAAGGGTGATGATCGCGCCCTCGCGCACCATTTCGCCGACGCGGCGCGCGGCCTCCTCGGGGTCGTGGATCACCGCGCCCTGCAGGCCGCGCGACACCAGCAGGCCATCATCGCCATAAGCGCGATCGGCGAAGACTTCCGATACCACCGTCAGCCCCATTTCCGTGGCTGCGCGCTGCTGCTCGCCATGGGCGATCGTGAGGCAGATGAGGGCGGGGTCGACCGCCTTGATGGCATTGCAGATCGCGCGGGCGACCTCCTTGTTTTCCTGCGCAAGATTTCCGAGCGCGCCATGGGGCTTCACATGGGTGATCGGGTGGCCGACATATTGCGCCATCGCCTGCGCCGCGCCGATCTGATAGGCGACCAGCCGCTCGATCTCGGTCGCGGAATAGGGGATGCGCCTGCGTCCGAAGCCCATGAGATCGGGAAAGCCCGGATGGGCGCCGACGGCGACATTGCGGTCGCGCGCCAGCACGAAGGTTTTCGCCATCGTATCGGGATCGCCGGCATGGAAGCCGCAGGCGACATTGGCCGAGGAGACGATCTTCAGCATCTCGGCATCGTCACCCTTGTCCCATGCGCCGAAGCTCTCGCCCATGTCGCAATTGATGTCGATGCGCGGTGCTGTCATGTGGCTATCTCCCGGGTCGGTTGATGTGCACTATTTAAGCCCAGCACCGTGTTGAGACAACGGCCTACCGTCAAACCGCCCGAATTTCGCGGCAAGGGCTGGTGGTCGGCCGAGGCTTCCAATTTTTGCGCAGAGGCATTATGCCCTGAACGAGAGCGCCCTGGAGATATGCGATGAACAGCCTGACGATCCGCCGCCCCGATGACTGGCACCTGCATTTGCGCGATGGCGCGATGATGGAGGGCGTGATCGGCGATACCGCGCGCCATTTCGCCCGCGCGATTATCATGCCCAATCTGGTGCCGCCGGTGGTGACCGCCGTGGATGCCGCCGCCTATCGCGACCGCATTGTTGCGGCCCTTCCGGCTGGCGCGCGCTTCACGCCGCTGATGACGCTCTATCTGACCGAGACCACCGAGCCCGCCGATGTCGCATCGGCCTTCAGCGAGGGCCTGATCAAGGCGGTCAAGCTCTATCCCGCCGGCGCCACCACCAATTCGGCCAGCGGCGTGCGCAATATCGACAATGCCATGCCGGTGCTGGAAAAGATGGCCGAGATCGGGCTCAATCTCTGCGTCCATGGCGAGGTCACCGACAAGGACGTCGATATTTTCGACCGCGAAGCGGTGTTCATCGAAACCGTGCTGGACAAGATCAGGTGGCGGCTGCCGGAACTGAAGATCACCATGGAGCATGTCACGACCAAGGACGGCGTCGATTATATCAAGGACGCGCACAAGAACCTCGCCGGTTCGCTGACGACCCACCATCTGATCATCAATCGAAACGATATCCTCGTCGGCGGCATCCATCCCCATTACTATTGCCTCCCTGTCGCCAAGCGCGAGGAGCACAGGAAGGCGCTGGTCGCGGCCGCGACCTCGGGCGACAAGCGGTTTTTCCTGGGCACCGATTCCGCGCCTCATGTCGATCCCGCCAAGGAATGCGGCTGCGGCTGCGCCGGCATCTACACCGCGCCCAACACGATGAGCTGCCTTGCCCATGTGTTCGAAAACGAGGACGCGCTCGATAAGCTCGAAGCCTTTGCCTCGCTCAACGGCCCGGCCTGGTACGGTCTGAAGCCGAACGATGAGACGATAACGTTGGTGAAGCGCGACGCGCCATTGAAATATCCGGAAAAGCGGGAGACTGGGGCCGGCCCGGTAACGGTCTTCGATCCGAAATTTCCGCTCTACTGGGATGTGGAAACCGCCTGACGCGCGCGGCGTCCGGCGACCAGCATGGTCCGCAGAAAACTCGCGATGAAGGCGAGAGTCATCACCAGAACGATGGTGGGGGCAGGGGCGCTATCGATGTAGAAGCTGGCATAGATGCCGGTGAGCGTCGAGCCGAGCGCCACGGCGAGCGCGACCAGCAGCATCGCGGAAAACCGCCGCGTCCACAGGAACGCGATCGCGCCCGGCGCGACCAGCAGCGCGACCGACAGGATGATGCCGACCGCCTTCAGCGCCGCGACCACCGTCAGCGACAGCACGATCAGCAGGCCGTAATGCAGCAATTTCGTCGGCAGGCCGATGGCACGGGCGTGCTGCTCGTCAAAAGCGTGGACCAGCAGATCCTTGCGCTTCAGCACCAGAAAGGCGGTGGCAGCCAGCGCGATCAGCCCGGCCTCGATCAGATCGCGCATGGTGATGCCGAGCATGTCGCCGAACAGGATGTGGTCGAGATGCACGGCGGAATGGACCTTCACGTAAAGCACCAGACCCAGCCCGAACATGCCGGAGAACACGATGCCGAGCACCGTATCCTCCTTCACCCGGCTGTTTTCGGCGAGGAACCCGGTCGATAGCGCGCAGACCATGCCGGCGACGAAGGCGCCGAGGCCGAGCGGCAGGCCGATCATATAGGCGAGCACCACGCCCGGCAGCACCGCATGGGAAACCGCGTCACCCATCAGCGACCAGCCCTTGAGCACCAGAAGGCAGGACAACAGCGCCATCGGCGCGGCGACCATCAGCGTGATCGCGAACGCCTTCAGCATGAAATCGAGCTGGAAGGGAAAGGTGGCCATCATCCAGAAATCGCTCATGGCCTGGCCTCCGCAAGAGCAAGCCGCGCGCGCCGCTTCGCCGCCAGCAGCCCGTGTTTGGGTGCGAACGCAAAGGCAATCAGGAACAGCGCCGTCTGCATCACGATGATCACGCCGCCGGTCGCGCCGTCGAGGAAATAGGAGATATAGGCCCCGAGCGCCGAGGTGGCCGCGCCGATCAGGGCGGCGAGCGCGATCAGCCGCGGGAAGCGGTCGGTCAGGAGATAGGCGGTCGCGCCGGGGGTGACGACAAGCGCGATCACCAGAAACGCGCCGACCGTTTGGAGTGCGGCCACGGTGGAGGCGGCGAGCAGGGTGAAGAACAGCAGCTTCATGGCGTCGGGATTGATGCCGATCGAACGGGCGTGGTTCTCGTCGAAGAACACCACCATCAGGTCCTTCCACTTCACCGCCAGCAGGGCCAGCGTGACGCCGCCGATGATCGCGAGCTGGATGGTGTCGGAACGGGTGATCGCGAGCACATTGCCCATGATGATGGTCTGGATGTCGATCGGGACCGGCGAGACCGAGACCATGAACAGGCCGAGACCGAAAAAGCCGGTGAAGATCAGGCCGATGATCGCGTCCTCCTTCAGTCTGGTCTTGTTGTTGAAGAACAGCATCGCGCCCGCCGCAAGGCCGCCGGCGGCAAAGGCGCCGAGCGAGAACGGCAGGCCGAGCATATAGGCGCCGGCGACGCCGGGCACGATCGAATGGGACAGCGCGTCGCCGATCAGCGACCAGCCCTTCAGCATCAGATAGGCGGAGAGAAAGCCGCAGACGCATCCGACCAGCGCGCTGACCCAGATCGCGTTCTGCATGTAGCCATAGGTAAGCGGTTCGATCAGCCGGTCAAGCATCGCCGCCTCTCCCGCGGCTTGCCGCCGGCGCGGTATCCGTGCCGCGTTCGCCATAGATCACGAATGGACGCTCGTCATCTGTGATCACCTTCAGCCGCCGGGTGTCCTCGTCGTCGTGCAGGGCGGGGCCCTCCAGCACGAAATGGCGCAGCACGCCGCCGAAGGCCTTTTCCAGATTGGCCTGGGTGAAGGTGGTTTCGGTCGGACCATAGGCCAGCACCGTGCCTTTCACGAACACCGCCCGGTCGCAGAATTCCGGCACCGAGCCGAGATTGTGGGTGGAGACCAGCATGATCCGGCCCTCGTCGCGCAATTCGCCAAGAAGCGCGATGATCTGTTCCTCGGTCTTCACGTCGACGCCGGTGAACGGTTCGTCGAGCAGGATGACCTGACCTTCCTGCGCCAGCGCGCGGGCCAGAAACACGCGCTTGCGCTGGCCGCCGGAAAGCTCGCCGATCTGGCGTTTGGAAAAACCGGTCATGTTGACCCGTTCGAGGGCGGCGGCGACCATGTCGCGATCGATGCGGGAAGGGCGGCGCATGAAGCCCATATGGCCGTAGCGCCCCATCATCACCACGTCTTCGACCAACACCGGAAAGTTCCAGTCGACTTCCTCGGATTGCGGAACATAGGCGACGAGGTTCCGCTTCAACGCCGCGCGCGCCGGCTGGCCGAGGATGTCGACCGTGCCGCGGGCAAGCGGCACGAAGCCCATGATCGCCTTGAACAGCGTGGATTTGCCGGCGCCGTTGACGCCGACCAGCGCCGTGATCGTGCCGCGCGGGATCTCGAAACTGGCATTGGCAAGCGCAGTGTGGCCGTTGCGATAGGTCACGGTTGCTTCGCGGACCGCAAGGCCGGGCTCTGCTTTTGTCATTCGCTGAGGCCTTTCGCCACGGTTTCGGTGGTGACCGACAACAGGTCGAGATAGGTGGGCACCGGCCCGTCCGGCTCGCTCAGGCTGTCGACATAGAGCACGCCGCCATAATCCGCCCCGGTCTCGCGCGCGATCTGGCGGGCCGGCTTGTCGGAAACCGTGCTTTCGGAAAAGATCACGTGGATATCGTTCTCCTTCATGGTGTCGATCACGTGCCGGATCTGCTGCGGCGTGCCCTGCTGGTCGGCATTGACCGGCCAGAGATAGAGTTCCTTCAGATCAAGGTCGCGGGCAAGATAGGAAAACGCGCCCTCGCTCGTCACCAGCCAGCGCCGATCATCGGGCACATCGGCCAGCATGGCGCGCATCGGCTGAAGCCGGGCAGCGATTTCATCGGCATAGGCGCGGGCGTTTTCCGTATAGGCCTCGGCATTGTCAGGATCGATCTCGATCAGCGCATCGCGGATATTCATGACATAGATTTCGGCGCTGTCGGGCGACATCCAGGCATGGGGGTTGGGCTTGCCATCATATTCGCCGCCGGCGATGTCGATGGGATCGATGCCCTCGGAGACAACGACATTCGGCACATCGCCCAGATTTTGCAGGAACTTCTCGAACCAGCGCTCGAGGTTGAGCCCGTTGGACAGAATGATGTCGCCATCGCGGGCATTCAGGATGTCGCGCGGCGTCGGGGCATAGCCGTGGATTTCGGCGCCCGGCTTGGTGATCGAAACCACCTCGGCATGCTCGCCCGCGACATTCTCCGCCATATCGGCGATCACGGTGAAGGTGGTCACCACTTTCGGCTTGTCGGCGGCAAGCGCGGAGGTTCCGATCATGGCGATCGCCGCCACGGCTACGGTTCTGGCAAGGCTCATCTTTTTCCCTTTAATGCAGTTAAGAATTATTTGCAACTAATATGGCAATGTTAGATGTAGGTGTCAAACGCTATTGCAAATCATTCGCAAAAAGATTCATTCACCAGACTGCTGACAAAGCGCCAGCATTGACCATCATGTGTCATCCGCACCTCGTGCCCGGAATATGGGAGACATTTGTGAGCAGACTGATTCACTCGGCAGTGCCTAGCGTCCCCGGCCGCCGGAACGCAGCCGTCGCGCGCTGCCTGCGCATCGCCGCAAACGGCGCTGCTCTCCGCGAACGCACCGCATCTTGACGCGGCGGGGTTTTCTACCCCAAATGCACCCGGCATGAATTGGGAGGATTTGGAATGCCTGCGGTTGACTTGCTGCGCGCGCGGTTTCTTGAACATTTTGATGGCGAGCCGCAGTTCTTTCGCGCGCCGGGGCGGGTCAATCTGATCGGCGAGCATACCGATTATAATGACGGCTTCGTGATGCCGGCGGCGCTTGAATATGAAGCGCAGGCCGCGGCGGCTGCCCGGTCCGACCGGGTGATCCGCATTCACTCCCTCAACAATGGCAAGACCGCCGAAATCGATCTCGACGGCGGGAAACCCGAACCGCGCGGCGACTGGACTGATTATGCCTTTGGCGTCGCGGTCATGCTGGAGGCGGCGGGGGTGAGGCTTTCCGGCGCCGATATCGTGGTTTCCTCCTCGGTGCCGGTCGGCGCGGGGCTCTCGTCCTCGGCTGCGCTCGAAGTGGTGGTCGGCTACGCCCTGCTTTCGCTTGTGGGGCGTGAGGTCGATACGGTCGAGCTTGCGAAGCTGTGCCAGAAGGCGGAAAACGAGTTCGTCGGCATGCGCTGCGGCATCATGGATCAGTTCATCTCCTGCAATGGTGTGGTCGATCACGCGCTGATGATCGATTGCCGCTCGCTTGCAAGCCGGCCCGTTCCGATCGATCCGCGGGCGCGGATCGTGGTCGCCAATTCCATGGTGCATCACGCGCTGGCCGATGGCGAGTACAACAAGCGCCGCCAGTCCTGCGAGGAGGGGGTAAGGCTGCTCCGTCCGGCGCTCGGCGCAATCCGGGCGCTGAGGGACGTCAGCTTCGAGGATCTCGAGGAGAACCGCGATTTCCTGCCGGACCTCACCTATCGCCGCTGCCGCCATATCGTCACCGAGAACGAGCGCGTTCTGCAGGCGGCCGATGCCTTGCAGAGCGCCGATCTCGACACGTTCGGACGGCTGATGAATGCCTCGCATGTTTCGATGCGCGACGATTACGAAATTTCCTGCGAGGAGGTCGATAGCCTCGTTGATATCGCGCAGGCGCAGAAGGGCGTCTATGGCGCGCGCATGACCGGCGGCGGTTTCGGCGGCTCGGTGGTGGCTCTGGTGGAAAGCGGCGCGGTGGAAAGCTTCATCGCCAATGTCCGCACCGCCTATCAGGATGCCACCGGGCACATATCGGAAATCTTCGCCTGTGCGCCGAAAAATGGCGTCGGGCCACTTACGGATTGAGCGTAGACATGAGCACATTCACCGATCACCCGCATCGTCGCTACAATCCGCTTGCCGGCGAGTGGGTGCTGGTATCGCCGCATCGTTCCAAACGCCCGTGGCAGGGGCAGGTGGAGGATGCCGAGGTGCCGGACATGCCGGCGCATGATCCGGACTGCTATCTCTGCGCCGGCAATACCCGCGTCAACGGCGCCAAAAACCCCGGTTACACGCACACCTTCGTGTTCGACAACGACTTCGCCGCGCTGACAGAAGATGCGCCCGCCGAGAGCTTCCGTGACGGGCTGTTGATGGCGGAGGGCGAGAGCGGCATCTGCCGGGTGATCTGCTTTTCGCCCCGCCACGATCTGACGCTTGCCCGCATGGCCGTGGACGATATCGCGCGGGTCGTCGATGCCTGGGTGGAGCAGTATGTCGAGCTCGGCGCACGGCCGGATATCGGCCACGTTCAGATCTTCGAGAACCGGGGCGCGATGATGGGCTGTTCCAATCCCCATCCGCACGGCCAGATCTGGGCAAGCCGCAACCTGCCGAATGCCGCCGCCAAAGAGACCGAAACCCAGCGCGCCTATTACGATCAGCACGGCACGCCGCTGCTGATGGCCTATCTCGATCAGGAACGCGGGCTCGGCGAACGCATCCTGTTTGAAAATGACGGCTTCGTCGTGCTGGTGCCCTATTGGGCGGTGTGGCCGTTCGAGACCATGGTGCTGCCGAAGCGCCATATCCGCTCGATGGAGGAGATGGAGGCGGACGAACGGGTGCAGCTTGCCGAGGCTTTGTCCAAGGTCACGATCCGCTACGACAATCTGTTCGCCACCTCGTTTCCCTATTCTATGGGCTTCCACCAGCGCCCGACCGATGGGGCGGCGCATGACGAATGGGTGATGCACGCCCATTTCTATCCGCCGCTGTTGCGTTCGGCGACGGTGAAGAAATTCATGGTCGGGTTTGAGCTGCTCGGCACGCCGCAGCGCGACCTGACCCCGGAACAGGCGGCTGACCGCTTGCGCGGCCTGTCCGATATCCATTATCTCGCCGGCTGAGCCGCGCCATGAAAGAACCCGCCGCAGCGTTGGCGGGCAAGGGAGAACCAAAATGACCATTCTCGTTACCGGCGGTGCCGGTTATGTCGGATCCCACATGGCCCACGCGCTGGTCGATCGCGGCGAGAAGGTGGTGGTGCTGGACGATCTGTCCACTGGTCACGGCGAACTGGTGCCGTCGGCCGCCAAGCTCGTCAAGGGCGATATCGCCGACCGGAAACTGGTAAGCAAGCTGATCGCCGATGAGGGCATCAACGCGATCGCCCACTTCGCCGGCTCGATCGTTGTGTCGGATTCGGTCGCCGACCCGCTGACCTATTACGACAACAATACCGTCAAATCCCGCGCGCTGATCGAAACGGCGGTCGCCGCCAAGGTCGAGGCGTTCCTGTTCTCCTCCACCGCCGCCGTCTATGGCGAGCCGGGCGCGGACCTGCTGGACGAGGAGCAGAACCTGCAGCCGGTCTCGCCCTATGGCTGGTCGAAGCTGATGACCGAGGTGATGCTGCGCGATAGCGCCGCCGCCTACGGCCTCAGATATGCGGCGCTGCGCTATTTCAACGTCGCCGGCGCGGATCCAGCGGGTCGCACCGGGGAGACCCGCGAACACGCCACCCACCTGATCGAGATCGCCGCCCAGGCGGCAACCGGCCGGCGCAACCGCATGGAGGTGTTCGGCACGGACTACCCGACGCCGGACGGCACCTGCCTGCGCGATTATATCCACGTCACCGACCTGATCGATGCTCATGTCAAGGCGCTGATGCATCTTCTGAACGGCGGCGAGAACTTCGTCGCCAATTGCGGTTACGGCCATGGCTTCTCGGTGTTGCAGGTGGTCGACGCGATCAAGCGCGTCTCCGGCGTCGACTTCCGCGTCGACATGTCCGACCGCCGACCCGGCGATCCGCCGGCGCTGGTGGCCGACAGCGCTCGCGTGCGCGAAATCCTCGGCTGGGAACCGCAATATGACGATCTCGACACGATCGTGAAACACGCGCTGGCGTGGGAGGATCAACTGGTGAAGGGGCGGGTGAAGCTGTAGGGGGCGAGGTCGCGGCTGTTTTCGTGCTCGCGTGCAAAGCGACAGCCTCGGCCTTCGCCGCATAGCCCCCAATCTTCTCGCCCCGGAGGGGAGAGATGTCGCGAAAGCGACAGTGAGGGGGGAGTCCATCCCCGCGAACGCCCTCACGATCTGATATGCTGCACCACCCTCACTGCCCCTTTCGGGGCATCTCTCCCGCCAGCGGGAGAGAGTATTGGGGGGCTATGCGGCAATCTTTGTGCCGCAACCCCCTCAAAGCCGCGTGATATAATCCGCCAGCCGGTCGGCGGCCTCGGCGAGTTGATCGCCATTGCGCAGGAAGCAGGCGCGCAAAAACGGGTCGCTTGGGTTGCCGAAGGCGGAGCCCGGGGCGAGGCCGACGCCGGTCTTGTCGACGATGTCGAGCGCGGCCTTGCGGCTGTCGGTGATGCCGTCGATCTTCAGATAGGCGTAGATCGCGCCAGCGGGCTTCAGCGTCTCGACCCGATTGGTCGCAAGCAGCCGGTCGCAGAAGATGTCGCGGCCGGCCGTTGCCCGGGCAATGTTCTCGGCAATAAATTCGTCACCCTCCGTCACCGCCGCTACGGCCCCGCGCTGCATGAACTGGGCGACGCCCGAGGTCGTGTACTGCACGAGATTTTCGATCGCATCGCCGAGTTCCGGCGGGGCCACGACCCATCCGACGCGCCAGCCGGTCATCGACCAGTTCTTGGAGAACGAATTGGCGAACACCACCCGGTCGCCTTCCTCGATAATGTCGAGGAAGGAGGGCGCGCGGTTGCCGGCATAGTGATAGAGCGCATAGATCTCGTCGGCCAGAATCCAGATGCCGTGGCGGCGCGACAGGTCGAGCAGAGCCTTGAGATCGGCGAGGCTCGCCGTCCACCCGGTGGGGTTAGCCGGCGTGTTGACGAAGATCATCCGCGTTTTGGGCGTGATCGCGCGCTCCACCTCACCGATATCGAGCGACCACTGGCCATCGGCGAAGGTCAGCGGCACGCCAACCTTGCGGGCGCCGGAAACGCCGAGGGCGGCCGCGATATTGGGCCAGCATGGCGTGAAATAGATCGCCTCGTCGCCGACATCCGTCAGCGCCTCGACCATCAGCTTGATCGCATGCATGCCCGAGCCGGTGACATAGATGTGCTCCGGCAAGAGACGCGCCTTGAAATGGCGGGCGTAATAATCGGCGATGGCGCTTCGAAGCTCGGGAATGCCGCGCTGATAGGTGTAGAAGGTCTCGCCATTGTCGAGCGCGGTTTTAGTGGCGTCGCTGATGAAGGCGGGGGTCGGCAGATCGCCTTCGCCGGCCCATAGCGGCAGCAGGTTGTCGCGGCCGCGGGCATGATTGATGATCTCGACGATGCCGCTTTCCGGGGCTTCGAGGGCGCGGCGGCTGAGGTTTTCGGTAAGGTGCATGCGGGGTCTCCTGTCGCACCAGTCATAAAACGGCGCAGGTGGTGAATGCCATGAATTTTAAGCTTTGATCAATTGATTCTTTTGATGGGTGTGCTGCGACAGTCGCATTTGAAAATCTCGGGCCTTGGCATATCGTGAGGGCCTGCGGCCGGGAGCGCCGCAATGGGAAACGGGAGAATGCGCGGATGTTGCCCGGCTGGCTGATATTGTTGTCGGCGCTGCTTTACATCCTGCTGCTGTTTGCCGTCGCCAGTTTTGGCGATCGGCAGGCCAAGCGGCAGATGCGGCCGCGCGACGGGCGCAATATGGTCTATGCGCTCTCGCTCGCGGTCTACTGCACCTCCTGGACCTATTTCGGCGGCGTCGGGTTGGCGTCAACGCGCGGTCTCGAATTCCTCGGCATCTATATCGGCCCAATTCTGGTGTTCACGGTCGGTATGCCGGTTGTCAGGCGGATCGTGGCGCTGGCAAAGGCGGAAAAGCTGACCTCGGTCGCCGATTTCCTTGCCGCCCGCTACGGCAAGAACCCGATCGTCGCCGCCCTTGTGGCAATCATTTCGCTCGCCGCGGCGATCCCCTACATCGCGCTGCAATTGAAGGCGGTGTCGGATTCGGTCTCGGTCATGGTCGGCGGCGAAACCGGGTTTCTCTCGGCGGGCGCCGCCTATGGCGTCGGCCTGCCGCTTGCCGTTACGCTGGCGCTGGCAAGCTTCGCCATCGTGTTCGGCACCCGCCACACAGACGCCACGGAACACCAGGACGGCCTGATCCTGGCGATCGCGATGGAATCCGTGATCAAGCTGGTGGCCTTCGCCTCGGTCGGCCTGTTCGCTTTGTTCATTCTGTTTGACGGGCCTGCCGATCTTCTGACCCAGGCGCGCGAAAACGCGGTGACGGCCGCAGCCCTCAGCTATGAAACGCCGATCAGCCGCTGGATATTGCTGACCGGGCTTTCGGCCTGCGCCATCCTGCTTCTGCCGCGCCAGTTTCATGTGACCGTCGTCGAAAACCGCTCGGAAGGCGAGCTGAACCTCGCCCGCTTCCTGTTCCCGCTCTATCTGATCGCGATCAACCTGCTGGTGCTGCCGGTTGCGATCGGCGGAGCGATGACCCTCGGCCCCGGCGCCGACCCCGATCTCTACGTGCTGCAACTGCCAATCGCCGCCGGCCAGCGGTTGATTTCGCTGATCGCGTTTCTCGGCGGTTTTTCGGCCGCCACGGCCATGGTCATCGTCGCCTCAGTGGCGCTGGCGATCATGCTGTCGAACGATATCGTCAACCCGATCTTCCTCAGGCGTCGGATGATGTCGGGCGAGGGCCGACGGCATGATTTCTACGCCCTGCTGCTCAATGTCCGCCGCGCCTCCATTCTCGGCGTCATGCTGCTCGGCTATGCCTATTATCGCCATATCGACAGCGATCGCGGCCTGTTCTCGATCGGGCTTCTGGCCTTCGCGGCGATCGCGCAGGTCGCGCCGGCGCTGTTCATCGGGCTGGTATGGCGCAACGCCAATGCCCGCGGCGCGATCGTCGGCCTGTCGCTCGGCTTTATCACATGGGTCTATCTGCTGTTCGTGCCGAGCCTTGGGGGGCCGGATCAATCCGCCGTCGCCGGCATGGTGATGAATTTCCTGATCCCCGGCACCCACCTCTTTACCGGGCCGGATGCCGATATCCTGCTCAACGTCACCTGCCTGTCGCTGCTGGTCAATATTGCCGGCCTCGTGATCGGCTCTCTCAGCCGCCCGGCGCGGCCGTTGGAGCGCATCCAGTCCGGCATTTTCGTCAAGCGCCAGGCGCGCTGGCAGTCGACCGCGCGCGGCATCGGCACCGGCGTCTCCGTCGGCGTGCTGCGCGAAACGCTGAAAGGCTATCTCGGCGCGGAGAGAACGGCGCGGTCTTTCGCCACCTTCGAACGCACGGCCGGGCGCAGGATGGCCGATGACGAGCAGGCCGATATGGCGCTCATCCATTTCTCCGAGCAGTTGCTGGGCACCGCCATCGGCTCGTCCTCGGCGCGGCTGGTGCTGTCGCTGGTGCTGCAGCGCGCCGAGGCGGCTTCCGGCGATGCCGCCTTCCTGCTCGATCAGGCAAGCGAGGCGCTGCAGTATAATCAGGGCCTGTTGCAGACGGCCCTGTCGCAGATGGATGAGGGGATTGCCGTCTTCGACGCCGCCAACCGGCTTACCGTCTGGAACAAGCGGTTTCGCGCGCTGCTCGATCTGCCGGAGGAGGTCGGCCAGGTCGGCTATCCGCTGATCAACATCATCGGCCGGCTGTCCTCGCGCGGCGACCTGACCGGCGATGAGGCGAAGGAGGCGCTGCGCAAGCTGCGCGCTCACGAAACCGCCTTTCCGCTGGTGCTGGAAAGCGGCAAGCGGATCATCGAGGTGCAATCGCGCGCCATGCCGGATGCCGGCATGGTCGTGACCTTCACCGACATCACCCGCCGCGTCGAGGCCGATCTGGCGCTCAAGCAGGCGAACGAAACTTTGGAGCAGCGCGTCGCAGCCCGCACCGCCGAACTCACCGAGGTCAACAAGGCGCTGCGGCTGGCGCGGGCGGCGGCCGACGAGGCCAATATCGGCAAGACCCGGTTTTTCTCCGCCGCCGGCCACGACATTCTCCAGCCGCTCAACGCCGCCCGGCTCTATGCCACAGCACTCGGCGAGCGGTTGCCGGCCGAAAGCGAGGTGCGCGGCTTTTCCGACAAGATTGATTCCGCCCTGCAATCGGTCGAGGATATTCTCGGCGCCGTGCTCGACATCTCGCGGCTCGACGCCGGCGCGATGAAGCCGCATTTCGCCACCGTCAATCTCGGCGACACGCTGAAGCGGGTCGAGACCGATTTCAGGCCGCTTGCCGATGAAAAGGGCCTTGAACTGGTGGTGGTGCCGTCCTCGCTCAAGGTGCGCTCGGATGCGCAGGCGCTGAGGCGGCTGGTGCAGAACCTCGTGTCCAACGCGATCAAATATACGGTCAGCGGCAAGGTGCTGGTCGGCGCCAGGCGGAGGGGCGATCACGCGGTGATCGAGGTGCATGACACCGGCATCGGCATTCCCGCCGAAAAGGCCGAAAGCGTGTTCAAGGAGTTCACGCGGCTGGATGAGGGCGCGCGCGCGGCGCAGGGGTTGGGGCTTGGCCTGTCGATCGTCGACCGGCTGGCGCGCATGCTCGAACATCCGGTGACAATGGCCTCTGCGCCCGGCGAGGGGACGGTATTCCGCCTCTCCGTTCCGCTGGCCGAGGCCGGCGTCGAAAGCGGCCAGCCCGCAGTGAAGCCGGCCGGCAAGCTGCCCGGTCACGCGATCGCCGGGCTCAAGGTGCTGTGCATCGACAATGAGGAGGCGATCCTGGAGGGCATGCGGGTGCTGCTCGGCGGCTGGGGCGCCGACGTGCATGTGGCGCGGGGACAGCGGGAAGCCCGCGCGCTCGATATCGTTCCCGACGTGATCATCGCCGACTATCATCTCGACAATGGCGCAAGCGGGGTCGATGCGGTGACGATCCTGCGCGAGCACTACCAGCGCCATATCCCGGCGCTGCTGATTACCGCCGACCGCACCCAGGAGGTGCGCGATCTGGCCGAGGAGGAGGACATCGCCGTTCAGCACAAGCCGCTCAAGCCCGCGCTGGTGCGCGCCTTCCTCAACCAGATCGCGATCTTCCACAAGGCGGCCGCCGAATAGTCCGGCGGTCCGGCTGTCAAAGCGTCTCGGCGAGTTCCTGCAGCTTGCGCCACCGGATCGATGACCATAGCGAAAGCGCGATCAGGCCCGCGCCCACAAGCCCGGTGATCGCCTCGGGAATGTGCAGCAGCGTCTGGGCATACATGATCACCGCCAGCACCAGGATGGCGTAGAACGCGCCATGCTCGAGGAAGCGGAAATGCGACAGCGTCTGGCGGTCGACCAGCATGATGGTGAGCGAGCGCACATACATCGCGCCGATGCCGAGACCGATCGCGATCACCAGCAGGTTCTTGGTCAGCGCGAAGGCGCCGATAACGCCGTCGAAGGAGAAGCTGGCATCGAGCACTTCGAGATAGATAAAGGCGCCGAGGCCGCCCTGGGCCGCAGCCTTTGCGGTCTGCGTCTGGGTCGCGTCGATCAGGCCGCTGAAGACCTCGATCGCGAGATAGGTCAACAGGCCATAGATCGCAGCATAGAAGAACTCCTCCGCCCGTGCATCCTCCACCAGCGTGGAAAAGACCAGCACCAGCACCAGCGCGATGCCGGTTTCGATGCCCTTGACCGCGGCGAGCCTCGCCATCGGCTTTTCCAGCGGCGCGAACCAGTGGACATCCTTTTCATGGTCGAAGAAGTAGGAAAGCCCGACCATCAGCAGAAAGGTGCCGCCGAAGGCCGCGATCGACAGATGGGCGTCATGCATGATCGCGGCATAGGCCTTCGGCTCGGCGAAGGCGAGATGAATGGCGGCAAGCGGCCCGATCTTGGCGGCAAGCACCACGATTACCAGCGGGAACACCAGTCGCATGCCGAACACGGCGATCAGTATGCCCCAGGTGAGAAACCGCCGCTGCCAGGCGTGGCTCATGGTCTTGAGCTTGTTGGCGTTGACGACGGCATTGTCGAAGGACAGCGAAATCTCCAGCACCGCCAGCACGGCGGTGATGAACAGGAAGGCAAGCGCGCCGCTGATGCCGAAGCTGAAATAGCCGTAAAGCATGCTGGCCGCGAGCCCGGCCAGGGTGACGATAAAGGCCCATTTGAAATAGGAAATCGTGGAGGCTCTCATGGGCGGGCCTCCCCGATCGGGCAGAAGACCGTATTCCGGTCGAGGGCAAAGGGGAAAGCGCGCATGCGAAAATCTCGCACGCGCGGCCAAAACGTCGCAATGTGAAGCATGGTAACCATGTCCGCCGGCTAATTTGCGGGCGGTACCGACATCACGAGAGCGCCGTCAAACTCTCGCCAGAGGGGCCCGGCACCGGGTTCGTCGCGGCTCCTCCAGGGTGCGCGGGACTGCACCAGACTTAGCCGCAAAATCGCTGACGTCAAGTGTTGCGTCATTCTTACTTTCCATATTGCGGCGCACCCGAGGCGTGTTAAATTGACAAATCACAATCGGGTTGGGAGTTGGCGGCATGCTTTATCTTCTGGCGTTGTTCATCGGTATTGTTGCGGGACTAAGGGCGATGACGGCGCCGGCTGCTATCAGCTGGGCCGCCTATCTGGGCATCCTTGATCTTTCCGGCTCATGGCTCTCCTTTCTGGCCTCGCCATGGGCCGTCGGCATATTGAGCGTGCTGGCGCTCGGTGAACTTGTTACCGACCAGCTTCCCTCCACGCCTAGCCGCAAGGTGCCGCCGCAATTCGGGGCGCGCATCGTCATGGGCGCGGTCTGCGGCGCGGCAATCGGATCTGCGTCCGGCCTCTGGATCGCGGGTCTCGTGCTCGGCGTGGCCGGTGCGGTGATCGGCACGCTTGGCGGCGCCGCCATTCGGCAAAAGCTCGCCGTCCGGTTCGGTCGCGATCTGCCTGCCGCCCTCATCGAGGATGCGGTTGCCATTCTCGCCGCAGCGGCTATCGTGTGGAGCCTATGAGGACATTCGACGCCATCATCATCGGGGCAGGGCAGGCGGGGCCGCCGCTTGCCGCGCGTTTTGCCGCCGAGGGTCAAGAGGTCGCGCTGATCGAGCGTCATCAGGTGGGCGGCACCTGCGTCAACACCGGCTGCACGCCGACCAAGACAATGGTCGCCAGCGCCCGCGCCGCCCATGTGGCAAGGGTTGCGGCTGATTTCGGCGTGGATATCGGTGGCTCCGTCAGCGTTGATATGAAGCGGGTCCAGGCGCGCACGGCCGAGATTGCCGGGGCTTCGCGCTCCGGCCTTGAGAGCTGGCTTTCCGGACTCGACAATGTCACGCTGCTGCGCGGCCATGCCCGTTTCACAGGGCCCGATCGGGTCGCGATTGGCGACGCGGTGCTGACCGCGCCGAAGATCTTCATCAATGTCGGCGGCCGGCCGACGGTTCCGGATATCGAGGGTCTCTCCGAAATTCCGTATCTCACCAACACTGACATGGTGAACCTCAACCGCCTGCCGGAGCATCTGCTTGTACTCGGCGGCAGCTATATCGGGCTGGAATTCGCCCAGATGTTCGCCCGTTTCGGTTCGAAGGTGACGGTGGTGGAGCGCGGCGCGCATCTGATCGGCCGCGAGGATCCGGAGGTCAGCGAGGCAGTGCGCGGCTTCCTGGAGGACGAAGGCATCACGGTGATGACCGGCGCGGAGTGCATCCGGGTCGAGCGGCGCGGCGACGGCATCGTCATGCATGCCGATTGCGACGGCGAAACCCGGACCGCCACCGGCTCGGACCTGCTGGTGGCGCTCGGCCGCAAGCCCAATACCGACGATCTCGGTCTCGACAAGGCGGGCGTCGCCACCGGTGACCGGGGCTTCGTAACGGTCGGTCCCGGTCTTGAGACCAGCCAGCCCGGCATTTTCGAGCTCGGCGATTGTAATGGCCGCGGGGCCTTCACCCACACGTCCTATAATGATTACGAGATCGTCGCCGCCAATCTTTTCGATGGCGAAAGCCGCTCGGTTGACGATCGCATCGCAGGCTACGCGCTTTACACCGATCCGCCGCTCGGCCGCGCCGGGATGAGCGAGACGGAAGCGAAAAAGGCCGGCTACACTATCGCCGTCAGCAGCCGGCCGATGACCAACGTTTCTCGCGCGAAGGAAAAGGGCGAGACGGC
Organism: Martelella sp. FLE1502; assembly: GCF_053484255.1. NCBI lineage: Bacteria > Pseudomonadati > Pseudomonadota > Alphaproteobacteria > Hyphomicrobiales > Aurantimonadaceae > Martelella > Martelella sp. FLE1502. The sequence goes on along the minus strand of NZ_JBAKFQ010000017.1, from coordinate 80,351 downwards.
GGGGCTGATGAAGCTTATCGCCGATGCCGATAGCGGCAAGCTTCTCGGCGGCGCCATTCTCGGTCCCGGCGGGGATGAGGCGATCCACGCCGTTTTGAACCTGATTAATATGGGCGCTGCGGCCAAAGACCTTCAATGGGCGGTTCCCATCCATCCGACGGTTTCGGAACTGTTGCCGACGCTGGCCGGCGGGCTGCAGCCGGTTCGCTGACCCACTCGCTTTTTCAGCTTGCCGCCGGTGCGCAGGCAGTGGTATGGAACGGCTTCCGACGCGGTCGGACGGGCGGGTATGATGTAATGGTAGCCTGTCAGCTTCCCAAGCTGAACGCGCGGGTTCGATTCCCGCTACCCGCTCCAGGGTCTCTTCACTTTTCCGATGGCTTGTGCTCGGTTTTGCGCCACAGATAGGGCGCGTGGTAGAGTTCCACGAATGCCTTCCACGCCGAAAACGACAGCATCAGCCAGTAGAGCGGCAGCCAAAGGACGCTTGCGCGCATGCTGACCGCCTCTCCCTTGCGCATTTTCGACACGCCCAGCCGCAGGAATATCCAGTAGCTGGCGATAATGTTGATCAGGTCTATGCCGGTCAGGATCTGTTGCAGCGGTCCCGGATTGGGGGTCGGTTGCAGCAGCAGCCATCCCGTCGTCAGCACCGATACGAACAGCAGCGGGTGCAGCAGCGATGACAGGATCATCCCGCCGGTATTGGCCAGGAAAACGGCAAAGCCGAGCAGGCCCAGTTCGTCGCGCAGCCGCCCCGGTTCCCTCAGCGCCACCAGCGTCGTCTGGAGCCATCCCTTGATCCAGCGTGATCTCTGGGCAATCCATGGACGAACCGCTGTCGGCGCGTCCTCCAGCGTTTGCGTGGTGATTGCGCCGCAATAGAAGCCGAGACGGTGCAGGCGCAAGCCCAGATCGGCATCCTCGGCGACATTGTAGGGATCCCAGCCGCGGCAGGCCCGCAGCGCCTGAATGCGAAAATGATTGGAGGTGCCGCCGAGCGGTATCGGAAACCGGTGAAGAGCGAGAAACGGCAGGATGCCGCGGAAAAGACCGGCATATTCGCAGGCGTAAAGCCCCGTGATCCAGTTTCTTCCGACATTGGAGATCGTCAGCGGCGCCTGAAGGCACGCAAGCTCACGCGGCGATTGCCGGAACGTGTTCCAGGCTTCGCGCAGCTGGTCGGGATGCGGCCGGTCCTCGGCATCATAGATCACCACGAACCGGCCCCTGGCGCCGCAGAGCGCGTAGTTGAGCGCATTCGGTTTGGTCCGGGGGCCGCCGGCGGGCACGACCACAAGCTCGAATTGCGACGGCAGCCGCGCCCGCGCGATGGCGTTGATGGTTTCCGCGTCATCCGCCTCGCAAACCAGCTTGATATCGAGCTTGGAGGTCGGCCAGTTGATGCGTTGCATACTCTCCGACAATTGCGCGATCATCCCGGCCTCGCGGTAGAGCGGGATCAGGATGGTATAGACCGGCAGGTCCGGCGGTTCGCTTTCAGGCTTCGGGGTGCGCTGGCGGGGCCTTGCCCGCGTGGCGGCAATGCGGACGAGCAGCGCGAACAGATAGAGCGTCGTGAACGCGATATGGGCGAGCAGCAGGGTCTCGGCGGGAAAGAACAGCAGGCCGGCAACCAGCGTCGCCGCGCCGCCACCGAGCAGGAAGCCCTGTTTGCCCCAGAACACGATCCGCGCGGAAAAGCGCGGCTCCCAGACCATGAGGTCGTTGACGGCGTTGGTGAGCCGCCGGCCTTCGCCGGTCTTCCACACTGACGCGCGCACGGCTTCCGGCGTCGTGATGATGACGCAGCGCCTGATTTCGGGCCGCGACGCCAGACGGAGATGAAGGTCGGCAAGATCGCCGGCGGTGGGCACCACGGCGAAGCGACGCTCGGCCTCTCCGCTGTCGAGCCTGAGGCCGCGCGGGTCGGCCAGGAGGCGGTCGATCCCCGGGCGGTCCGTGACGCAATCCGGATCGATGCTGTCCTGGAACGGCAGCACGAGATAGCGGGCGAGCCTCCTGTAATAGTCGTCCGAAGCGACCGCGCCGCTGAAAAGAAGCTCCTTTTCGATCGTGGTGTTGTTGGCGAGCGCGGCCTTGATCCCATCCTCGATGACGGTTTCGTCAAAGCCGAGGCGACGCAACATCTGGCGCTCCTTCCAGATCGCTTTCGGGAGCGAACGCAGGGCAGCAGAGGCGCGATCCGGCGTGCGGACAACGGCCTGCCTGAACACGGACATGATACCCCTCTTTACCGCGCGCCCTTTATATTTTTTTACTAGTAAAGACTCAAGGTAACGGAAAATACAAGCCGGAAATGTTGCTGTGACGTCAGGTCGGTATGTGCCGTTCAACCAAGTGGTCGACGCTCTCCAGGAGTATAGACTTAGGAAATGCTTTAGCTATATCTAATCAAGCGAAGCTGAGTATTCACGCCGGCGAAAACCGCCTCAAACGGTGCGGTAGCGGGCGATGGCACCGCGTTCGATCGCGGCGCAGGTCAGCTTGTCGAGGTGGAGCCGGTCGCGGAGGAGCTGCAGCAGGCGGATTTCCTCGGCGCGGATGACCTGATCGACGGACATGATCTCGACGGCCAGCGCATAGGCCGTGTCGTAGAGCCGCTTGGGCAGCGTGTCGCGAATGATCTCCAGCGCGATATCCATGCCCTCCGGCCCGGACACGATCCCGGCGCAGTCATGGGCGATGCGGGTGAGGTCGTTTTCGTCGAACCCGTCGAAGACCGGCAGCGAGCGGGTGATATGGCCGATCCGCGCCATCTCCGTGTCGCTCATCGCGCTGTCGACGGCGGATGCCATCACCATCACATAGATCAGCGCGTCATAATGGGTAAGCTCGGATCGGGACATGGGGTCTCTCTCGGTCTTGGAAAATTACTGGCTGGCCCAGAGAATCCGGGCAATCCATTCTATGTCTGAAAGGTCGAAGACGATATTGGCGTGGGCCGGGTTGATCGACATCAGTTCGATCTGGCGGGTGGTGCGGCGCACCAGAACCTTGGCCAGAACCTCGCCCTCGCGGGTGCGCACCACCACGCGGTCGCCCTTGCGGGTCTCGGCATTGGCTTCGACGATCAGCACATCGCCGTCGCGGTAGAGCGGCATCATGCTGTCGCCCTGCACCTCCAGGGCGTAGATCCCCTGGGCGCTGCGGGAGGGAACGGGAAAGTCGACCTCGTCCCACCCCTGGCCGACCGGATAGCCGCCATCGTCGAAGAAGCCGCCGGCGCCGGCGCGCGCGAGGCCGAGAAGCGGGATTGTCGAAGGCTGCGGCGGGAAGCTGCCGATCGGGCCTGGAACGCCGCCGACAGCCGCCGGGCTGTCGTTGACGAACTCCGTCATCGATGTGTTGGTGGCGGCAAGAATCTTGGCGAAGGATTCCATCGACGGCCAACGCTCGCGGCCGTCCGGCGCGCGCCGCTTCGACTTGTTGAAGGTGGTCGGATCGAGCCCGGCCTTGCGCGCGAGGCCCGACGGGGTGAGCTTGTGGCGCGCGGCAAGCCGGTCGATCGCGCTCCAGATCTCGCTATGGGTGAGCTTTTCAAACATCGCCGTCGGGTCGGTTGATATCCACTTAACCTATAGCTTAACGGACAATGCAGCGTAAAGGCGGACAGGAATAAAATCCTGTCTTTTACAAGTTATCAGGCCACCATTGCCATATTGACCTTGCCGAGCTGGATGACGGCCTGGGTGCGGCTGTCGACATTGAGCTTCAGCAGGATCGCGGAGACATGCGCCTTGACGGTTGCCTCCGAAACGCCGAGCTCATAGGCGATCTGCTTGTTCAACAGCCCCTCGCACAGCATTCTGAGCACGCGCGACTGCTGGGGCGTCAGCGTCTGCAACCGCTGCAGCATGTCGGCGATATCGGGATCGCTCTCCTCGCCGCCGCCGTAGTTTTCCGGCGTGTAGACCTCGCCCGCGAGCACCTTGCGGATGCCGTTGCGCAATTCGTCGATCCCGACCGATTTCGAGATGAAGCCGGAGGCGCCGAGCGCGAGCGAGCGGCGAATGGTGTCATCATCGTCGCTGCCGGAGATCACGACGATCGGAAGGCTGGAGAATTCGGAGCGCAGCGTGATCAGGCCGGAGAGGCCGCTCACGCCCGGCATGGCGAGGTCGAGCAGAAGCAGTTCGGCTTCCGGGTTGTCGCGCGCGGCCTGCTGGGCGCTTTCGAAATCGCCCGCCTCGACCACGGCATAGGGCGTGGTCATGCCGCCGATCGCCTGTTTCAGCGCGCTGCGGAACAGCGGGTGGTCGTCCGCGATCAGAATGGTTTGTCCGGTCATTCCTGGCCTCCTCCCAAAGGCAGTTTCACAACCCTTAACATTCGACCTCGCGCTGCTGCAACTGTTTGACGGCACAACAATGGTGGTCCTGCTATTTATGATCGCCGTGATGCCGCATTAGCAACCCAAAAAAGCGCATAATGCCGTCAAATACGCGATTTCCCCTTGCTTTCAGCCGCCGAGACCGCGTGGCGATGGACATTTGCGCCACTCTTTGCCAAACCCGATGCCGGACAGCAAAGCGACGGGACGGATATGAACCAGCAACCGATTTACAAGATCGTCACCGAGGACGAATGGCAGGCGGCGCGGTCGGCCGGCGTCTTCAGGGGCGCGGCGGTCGATCTCGCGGATGGATTCATCCACTTCTCGACCGCCAGTCAGGTGGAAGAGACCGCCGCGCGGCATTTCGCCGGCCAGACAAATCTGCTGCTGGTCGCCGTCGACGCCGCGGCGCTGGGTGATGCTCTGAAATACGAGCCGTCGCGCGGCGGGGCGCTTTTTCCCCATCTCTATGGCGATCTGTCTTTCGATGCCGTTCTGTGGGAGAAGCCGCTGCCCATCCAACGCGACGGCCGTCACGATTTTGCGGGATTGCTTTGATGATCGACCTCTACCGTTGCGGCGGCCGCCGCGCCGCCTTCGCGCTCGATCCCGAGCTTGCCCACGGCCTGACGCTGAAGGCGATCCGCACCGGTCTCCTGCCCGGCGCCCGCCATGCGGACGACAAGAGCCTTGCCTCAACTGTGGCCGGCCTCGCCTTGAGGAACCCGCTGGGCGTTGCCGCCGGGCTCGACAAGAATGGCGAGGCGCTCGACGGGTTGCTGAAACTCGGCTTCGGCCATGCCGAGGCGGGTACCGTCACGCCGCGTCCGCAATCCGGCAACCCGAAGCCGCGGCTGTTCCGGCTGTTGAAGGACGAGGCGGTCATCAATCGCATGGGCTTCAACAATGACGGCCATGACGCGCTTGCAGCCCGGCTCGAGCGCCGCAACAGATCGGCGGGCGTGGGCGTCATCGGCGTCAATATCGGTGCCAACAAGACGTCGGAAGACAGGATTGCTGACTATGTTGCCGGCGTTACGCGGTTTTCGGGGCTTGCCGACTATCTTACCGTCAATATTTCCTCGCCCAACACGCCGGGCCTGCGCGATCTGCAGGCCCGCGCGGAGCTCGCGCGGCTTCTCGGCAGGGTTGCCGAGGCGCGGGAGAAAGCCGCCCGCAAACTGCCGGTGTTCCTGAAGATCGCGCCGGACCTGACGGAGGAAGGCCTCGATGATATCGTCGCCGAAGTGCTGGACAGCGCGCTTGACGGGGTCATCGTCTCCAACACCACGCTGTCGCGCGCGGGGCTCAGGGAAGAAAAGCTGGCGGGCGAGGCCGGCGGGTTGTCCGGCGCGCCGCTGTTCGAGCGCTCGACCGCACTTCTCGCCCGCATGCGCCAGCGACTCGGGCCCGATCTCGCACTCATCGGCGTCGGCGGGGTCAATTCCGGCGCGCGGGCGGTGGAGAAGATCCGCGCCGGCGCCGATCTGGTGCAGATCTATTCCGGCATGACCTATGAGGGGCCGCAGCTGATCGAGGACAGCCTGACGGCGATCATCGCCGCCATGCGCGAAGCCGGCGTCAGTTCGCCGCGCGAGCTGCGCGACAGCGGCGTTGCGGAATGGGCGGCCAAACCGTTTACTGGCTGAGACACATCGCCCAGAACGGCTGGTTGCCGGAGTTGGGGCTGACGGCGCGGGCAACGCCGATATGGGAATAATTTCCCAACATGTTCTTCAAATGCCCCGGCGAATTGACCCAGGCCTGGAAGGCGCGTTCCGGTGAGCGCTGCTGCGTGGCGATGTTTTCGGCGGCCGGCAGCGGCAGGCCCATGCGCTTGAACCGGACAAGCACGCTTTCACCGCCGGTGATGTGGTTCATCTTGTCGGCAAGCGCCATCCGGCTTGCCTGGTCGATCGCCGCCTGTTCGCAGGCGCGCGAATAGGAGAGCGCTGAAAGCCCCCGGCTTTTGCGCAACTCATTGACCCAGGGCAGGAAGGTCGCGGTCATCGCCTCGCTGTCGACATCGCCGCGCGGAAGGTCGCTGCCGAAAAACGGGCTGCAGGCGGAAACGCCGGCGGCAAGCGCGCCCAGAACGAGGACGCGGCGGGTGGTGGCGATTTGGGTCAACGGCGATAGCTCAGAATGCGGATGATCAGGAACACCGGCACGACGATGATCGCGCCCAGCACGAAATAATGGCCGACCTCGCCAAGGGCGGCAAAGCCGCGATTCCAGATGTTTCGCAGGAAATCGATGATGCCGTAATAGATGTCGAGCGGATGGATGCCGAGCGCCGACAGGATGAAGCCCACGATCAGCGAGACCACCAGCAGGCGGACGATTGTGCCCACCACTGTGCCGCCGAGAAACCTGTTGATGTCGTTGCTCATACCGCTCTCCTTTTCCGGCTAGATAAAGAGGCTTTGCGGCGCATTCAAGAAAAAACGGCGGATGCGATTCCGCTTGCTTTTCGCTTCGAAAGGCGACATTGGCGCTCAGTTTCCTTTCGGTTTTCGAGACATGAGCCATCTTTCCCTTTCCTCGGGCGATCTGATTGCAGATCGCCGCGCCGATTATGCCCGCATGCTGGACGAGGCGGGCGATCATGCCGCCGCGGCTGAAGTGATGGAGCAGGCGATGGCGCTTGTGCCGGACTGGCCGGCGGGCCTCGCGCTGCTTGCCGCCTATCGCGAGCATGCCGGCAACGTCGCGGCGGCGATCGAAACGCTGGAAAAGCTCGAGGGCGAGGATGACGACGACCTGTTCGCCGCCAGCCTGAAGCTTGCCGTTCTCGGCGCCGCCGAGCCGCCCGCCCATCCGCCGGGCCGCTATGTCGAGGCGCTGTTTGATTCCTATGCCGATCATTTCGACGCGGCGCTGACCGAGCGGCTCGATTACAACGCGCCGGAAAGGCTTGCAGCCCTTCTGGAGAAGAGCGAGGGCGAAGCGCGCCGCTTCAGGCTTTGCGTCGATCTTGGCTGCGGAACCGGGCTTTCGGGCGGGGCCTTCTACGCGCGGGTCGACCGCCTGGAAGGCTTTGACCTGTCGGCCAATATGCTGGCCAAGGCGGAGGAGAAGGCGGTCTACCAGCACCTTGCTCAGGCCGATCTTCTGCTTGCGCCGGAGCAAAGCGGCCTGTTTTCGCCGGAGCTTGCGCGTCACCGCGCCGATCTGGTCGTGGCCGCCGATGTGCTGATGTATCTCGGCGCGCTTGAAAGCCTGATGGCGAATGTCGCGGCGCTGATCGCGCCCGGCGGCGTCTTCCTGTTTTCGGTCGAGGATGGCGGGGAGGCCGAGGCCTATACCCTGCTGCCATCGCTGCGCTACGCCCACGCCTTTGGCTATGTCGAGGACCTGTTGACGGGCGCCGGTTTCGCGCTGAAGCGCCATGAACGGGCGGCGCTGCGCAAGGATGCGGGCGAACCGGTTCCCGGAATCCTGTTCCTGGCGGTCAAACGGCTTCCCTGACGCCGCCGATATGTCGACGGAGGGAACCCCGCGCGGTCCTGCGCGTTTACCCTTAAAACGTGTCCAACAGACCGAAAGGAGGCTGACCATGACCTTCACGCCTGAACTTTGCCATGCCGCGCGCATTCTCGCCCGGATCGATCGCCCGACGCTTTCCGCCGAAAGCGGGATGGCGGAAGACCGGATAGAGGCATTCGAGAATGGCACCGCCGAACTGGGCGACAATTCGGTCGAAAAGCTGAAGACGACGCTGGAAGCGCTCGGCGTGATCTTCCTGCCTGAGGAGAAGGAGGGCGGCGTCGGCATACGCCTGAAATTCACCGGCAGCGAAACCCGCCGCATCCTGAACTGGGAAGGCGAGGGCGGTCGCGTCAATCAGGATGACGTGGTTTAAGCCGGTTTGACGCGCGCGAAGAATTGAGCGATGGAAATGACGGGGCCGTCCGGTCCCGATTTTTCATGTCCGGAGCCTTGCGTGTCTGAAAACCGTTTTCTCGCCGGTATCGTCAGTTCGACATCCGAAAGCCATTCGGCGCTTGAGGATGCGCAGGGCATCATCGCCGGTTCCATCCTTGCTTGTCTCGGCGTTATGGTGCTGAAGGCCGGCGGGCTGCTGACGGGCGGCACGGCGGGTCTTGCCTTTCTGCTGACCTATGCGACGGCGCTCGATTTCGGTCTTTCCTTCTTCATCGTCAACCTGCCGTTCTACTATTTCGCCTGGAAGCGGCTGGGGCTGAAATTCACCCTCAAGACCTTTCTAGCGGTGGCGCTCACCTCGGTTCTGACGGCGGTGGTGCCGGACTTCATCACGATCGGCGAGACCGATCCGCTGGTCGGCGCGCTGTTCGGCGGCGTTCTGGTGGGCGCGGCGCTGCTGATCCTGTTTCGCCATTCGGCAAGCCTCGGCGGGTTCGGCATTCTGGCGCTCTACCTTCAGGACCGGTTCGGCTGGAAGGCAGGCTATGTGCAATTGATGCTGGACGGCTGCGTGCTGCTTCTGTCCTTCTTTGTGGCGACGCCCTTCATCATCGCCTGCTCGGTCGCCGGCGCGGTGGTCATCAATCTGGTGCTCGCCATCAACCACCGCCGGGATCGCTATATCGCGATGTGAGCCGGTAAAATAACCGCTGGCCATCCTCGCCAATAATTGCCATTTTGCGCTCATGAACGAAACGGAAACATTGCCGGAGCGCTTTCGCCGCTGGTTCGCCGAGAACGGTTGGCAGCCGCGCCCGCATCAGCTTGAACTGCTGGCGCGCGCGGGGGCGGGTGAGGACATGCTGCTGATCGCGCCCACCGGCGCGGGCAAGACGCTTGCCGGTTTCCTGCCGTCGCTTTCCGATCTCGACCGGCGTGGGCCGCAAAAGCCGGGGCTGAGGCCGCGCGGGGTCCACACGCTCTACATTTCGCCGCTGAAGGCGCTTGCTGTTGATATCGCGCGCAATCTTGAACGCCCGGTGGTCGAGACCGGACTTCCCATCACCATGGAGACCCGCACCGGCGATACGCCCCAGGCCAAGCGCCAGCGCCAGCGCCTGAAACCGCCGGATATCCTGCTGACGACGCCGGAACAGCTTGCCCTGCTGCTCGCCGGCAAGGATGCCGACCGGTTCTTTGAGGATTTGCGCTATGTGATCTTCGACGAGCTGCATTCGCTGGTCACCTCCAAACGCGGCCATCTGCTCTCGCTCGGGCTTGCGCGGCTTCGGCGGCTGCGGCCGGAGCTCACCGCCATCGGCCTGTCCGCCACCGTCTCCGACCCGATGGAGCTGCAGCGCTGGCTGGTGGCGCAGACCGGCGAGGTCGATCCGCCCCATGCCGGGCTGATCACGGTGAAAGGCGGGGCCCGGCCGGAAATCACGATTTTGAAGGCCTCCGCCCGGATTCCCTGGTCCGGCCATTCGGCCCGCTATGCCGCGCCCGATATCTATGAGGAGCTGAAACAGCGGCGGATGACGCTGATCTTCGTCAATACGCGGTCGCAGGCGGAGATCGTGTTTCAGGAGCTTTGGGGCATCAATGACGATAATCTGCCGATCGCGCTGCATCACGGTTCGCTCGATGTCGGCCAGCGCCGCAAGGTCGAGGCGGCGATGGCGGCCGGAAAACTGCGCGCGGTCGTCGCCACCTCCACGCTCGATCTCGGCATCGACTGGGGCGATATCGACCTCGTCATGCATATCGGCGCGCCGAAGGGGGCAAGCCGGCTGGCCCAGCGGATCGGCCGCTCCAACCACCGCATGGACGAGCCGAGCCGCGCCATTCTGGTGCCCGCCAACCGGTTCGAGGTGATGGAATGCCAGGCGGCGCTCGACGCCAATTATGTCGGCGCGCAGGATAGTCCGCCGATCGGAGAGGGCGCGCTCGATGTGCTGGCGCAACACGTGCTCGGCATGGCCTGCGCCGAGCCGTTCGACATCGATGCCCTCTTTGACGAGGTGCGCACTGCGCTGCCCTATACCGGGCTTGACCGCGAGACCTTCGTCCGCGTGGTCGATTTCGTTGCGACCGGCGGCTATGCGCTGCGCAGCTATGAGCGCTACGCCAAGATTCGCGAGACGGCGGACGGCACGTGGCGGATTTCCCATCCCGATGTCGCCCGCCAGTACCGCCTGAACCTCGGCACCATCGTCGAAATGCCGATGCTGAAGATCAGGCTTGTGCGCGCAGGCAAGCGCGGCGGGCCGCTGCGGGGCGGGCCGACGCTGGGCGAGGTCGAGGAGTATTTCATCGAGATGCTCAGGCCCGGCGACACCTTCCTGTTTTCCGGCAAGGTGCTGCGTTTCGAGGGCATTCGCGAGAGTGAATGCCTGGCCTCGGTCGCCTTCGATACAGACCCCAAGATCCCCGCCTATGCCGGCGGCAAGTTTCCGCTGTCGACCTACCTTGCAGACGGCGTACGGGCGATGCTCGCCGATCCGGAGCGCCGCAAGGCGCTGCCCGGCCCGGTTCGCGAATGGCTTGCGCTGCAACAGCAGCATTCGCATCTGCCGAAGCGCGGCGAATTGCTGGTGGAGACCTTTCCGCTCGAAAACCGGTTCTACATGGTGGCCTATCCCTTCGAGGGCCGGCTGGCGCATCAGACACTCGGCATGCTTCTGACAAGGCGGTTGGAGCGCATGGGTGCCGCGCCCACCGGCTTCGTTTCCACCGACTATTCGCTGGCGATCTGGGGGCTGAAGGATATCGGCGCGATGCTGGCCGACGGCACGCTCGACCTTAGGGAACTGTTCGACGAGGACATGCTCGGCGACGATCTCGAGGCCTGGCTCGACGAGAGCTACATGCTGAAGCGCACCTTCCGCGCCTGCGCCACAATCGCCGGCCTGATCGAGCGGCGCTATCCGGGCAAGGAAAAGACCGGAAGGCAGATGACGGTCTCCGCCGATCTGATCTATGACGTGCTTCGAAGCCATGAGCCCGATCATATCCTGTTGCAGGCAACGCGGGCGGACGCGGCGTCCGGCTTGCTGGACATCGCCCGCCTTGGCACAATGCTGGAACGAATCAAGGGCCATCTCGTGCACTACCGGTTGGAGCGGGTTTCGCCGCTGGCGGTGCCGGTGCTCTTGGAAATCGGCCGCGAAAGCGTCAATGGCGGCGCCGGCGATGCCGTGCTTCAGGAAGCCGCCGATGAATTGGCGGCGGCACTCGAGGCGGCCGAGATGTTGCATGAAGAGGCAGGCGAATGAACGTGCAGGCGATGGAACGGGAAGGTCAGGCCGGCCGCGCGCGCCGGTTTTCGGGCCATGCCGTTCAGTTCGATGCGTCCGGAGCGGCCTTCTTCCCCGAACTCGACCTCCTCGTCGTCTCCGATCTCCATCTGGAGCGGGGCGCCGCCCATGCGCGCCGCGGCTTCTTCCTGCCGCCCTATGATACCGGGCGCACGCTTGCCGCCCTTTCAGCCGTGATCGCCCGCTATCGCCCCGCCCGCGTGGTCTCGCTCGGCGACAATTTCCACGACCGTGTGGGGGCCCGCGAAATGCCGGCGAACACCCGTGAAACGCTCTCCTCCCTTGCCGAAGCCTGCGACTGGGTGTGGATCAACGGCAATCACGATCCCGATGGCGTCGGCGGCCTTCCGGGTCGGGTGTTCGACGTCTGGGCGTTCGAGGGACTGACTTTCTGTCATGAACCGTCCCAAAAGGCCGAGGCGGAAATCTGCGGCCATCTCCACCCCTCCGCCGTACTTCATCGACCGGGCAAATCCGTCCGCCGCCCCTGTTTCGCCGCCGACGAGACGCGGCTGATGCTGCCGGCCTTCGCCACCACCCGCGGCGGGCTCGACCTGCGCCACCGCGCCTTTGCCGGATTGTTCAATCGAAAGCTGCTCAACGTGCACATGCTGGGCCCGGATAGGGTCTATTCGCTGCCCTTTGCAGCGCTTGGCTGCTGATGCACGCCGATGAGGTGCCCGTCAGCCTCCCGACGGCGCGCGCGCTGATCTCCGCACAGTTTCCCCGGTATCGCGATCTGCCGGTGAGCCCGCTTGTGGGCGGGACGGACCATGCGATCTTTCGTGTCGGCCAAAACATCGCGGCGCGTTTTCCCAGGCGGTGGGAGGACGCCGAAGCGTGCCGCATCCGGCTTGAGGCCGAAGCGCGCGCGCTTGCCGAACTGGCAGCCTGTTGTCCGGTACCCTGCCCGGAGCCGTTGGGTCTCGGCCAGCCGGGCGACGGCTATCCGATGTACTGGACGCTGCAAACATTTCTGCCGGGTGAAATCGCGACGCCCGCGGGGCTGGCCGGGTCCGATGGATTTGCCGATGATATCGCGCGGTTGATCGCATCGCTCCGACAGGCGGATACGAAAGGGCGGCGGTTTGACGGGCGCGGGCGGGGCGGCAGTCTGACGGATCACGACGCCTGGATTTCGACCTGCCTTGAAAACAGCCGCGGCCTTCTCGATGTCGCGCGGCTTTCGGCCTTGTGGGAAAGATTGCGGCTCCTGCCGCCGGGTGGCCTCGACGTGATGAGCCATCGGGACCTGATCCCGGGCAATCTTCTGGTGAACGGGGATCGGCTTGCGGGCGTGCTCGATGGCGGCGCCTTCGGGCCGGCCGATCCGTCGCTCGATCTGGTGGCCTGCTGGCATCTCTTCGACGCACCGCGCCGGGCGCGCATCAGGCAGAGCCTCGGCTCGGACGCGCTGGAATGGCAAAGGGGCGCCGGCTGGGCGTTTGCGCAGGCGATCGGGCTTGCCTGGTATTATGATGCCAGCAATCCCGGTATGGCGGCGCTTGGCCGCAGCACGCTCGCCCGCCTTGTTGAAGAAGAGATCTGGATCAGCTCTTGCGGAAGATGACGCTTGCGAACCAGCCGGAAAACAGCGCGATGGCCACCGCGCCGAGGCCGTAGAACAGCGGATATTCGTGCGCGGCCACGGTGAGCCGGGCTTCAAGCCCGGTCTTCACGACCTTCAGCGGCAGGGTCTCGGTGGCGATCTGGCGACCGTTCTTGAACAGATAGGCGCGCACCGTGTGGGTGCCCTGGGGAATGTTTACCGAGAGCCTGAGGCTCGCCCTGAACAGGCTGTTCGACACGAAGGACACCCCGTCCGGCTCGCTGTCGTACAGCGCGTCCGTGGCGTTCAGCCGCAGCATCGCCTCGCGGAAGGTCGCGACGTCGCTGGCATCGCCGAAATAGCCGACGGGCGAGATGCGCAGATGCGAAACGCCGATGCCGGACGAATTCAGCGCCTGCGGCGTGGTGACCTCATCCAGCGGCCGCGTGCTCGAGATCGAGTAGGAGCGCGGCACATGCTCGAAGGTCACCGTCTCGCGGTTGACCCAAATGCCGAAGACGCGTTCCTTGCGGCGTACGTCGGCCTCGGCCTTGGGGCCTTCCAGGATCACAACGATGTCGTAGGCGCCCTTGGAAAGCAGGATCGGATCGGCATCGTTGATCGCGCCGAACACGGTGAGGTCGGCGCCGGAGAAATCCGAGGTGATCGCGATCTGGTTGGTCGAGGTGCCGATTTCGAGCGTTTCCTGCTGCGGCACCTGGGCAAGGGCTGCGGCGGGAAACAGAAGCGCGGCGAGGAGGAGGTTGCGGATCATTGCGGCGCTCCCTCGAAGACGACCGAGAACACATCGCTTGGCGTGACGACCAGACCGAAGGCGAGGCGGACGCCGACGGCAAGGATAAGGATCGCGAGCAGCGCGCGCAACTGCTCCCCCTTGAGCTTCTGGCCGACGCGCACGCCATATTGCGCGCCGATAACGCTCGACAGCATCAGGATGGTGGCAAGCACGATGTCGACCGAATAGTTGGTGGTTGCCTGTATCACGGTGGTGTAGGCGGAAACGAAGATGATCTGGAACAGCGACGTGCCGACCACGATATTGGTCGGAATGCGCAGCAGATAGATCATCGCCGGCACCATGATGAAGCCGCCGCCGATACCGAGCGATGAGGTGAGCACGCCGATCATGCCGCCAAGCGTGAACACCGGAATGACGCTGAGATAGAGCTTCGACTTCTTGAAGCGCATCTTGAACGGCAGGCGGTGGACCCAGTTATGCTGCCCCGGTTTTCGCAGGGAGACGGATTGCTGCTTGGCGCTGCGGCGAATGGCGCGGATGCTTTCCACCAGCATCAGCCCGCCGATCGACGACAGCAGCACCACGTAAAGCAGCGAGATCACCAGATCGAGCTGGCCGAGATCGCGCAACAGCGAGAACAGCCAGATACCGACGGTCGCGCCGACAATACCGCCCGTCAGCAGCACAGTGCCAAGCTTCATGTCCAGCGTGCCGCGCCGGAAATGGGTGAGCGTGCCGGAGACCGAGGAGGCCACTACCTGGCTTGCGCCGGTTGCGACCGCCACCACGGGTGGGATCTGGTAGAAAATCAAAAGCGGCGTGATCAGAAACCCGCCGCCGACGCCGAACATACCCGATAAGAAACCCACTGCCGCGCCCATGCCGAGTATCACGAGAATATTGACCGAAAGTTCGGCAATCGGCAGGTAGATCGACACGCGTTTCCCCAATAGCATTTGGGCCGGATGTTGAATCCAGCCTTCTTAAGAATGCTTTCTTTCTGCGACTCAAAGCCCTGCAAGTCAATTCGCAAAGCCGTGATATTGCAATTCTTTTCAGGCGCTGTTGCGGGCCAGCAATGCCTTTACCAGTTCGGGCGTGATCGCACCGTCGGCGGCAAAGCCATTTGCCTTCTGGAATGCCTTGATCGCGGCATCGGTCTTGGCGCCGAGCACGCCGTCGGCGGGACCGGCATCGTAGCCGTTCTTGTTGAGGATGGTCTGGATATCGCGCACCACGGTTTCCTTGTCGACGGGCGCGCTGGCGGCGACGAGATCGGCCGGGGTCCACTCTTTCGGGCTTGTCAGGCGATTGGCGGATTCGTCGAGCGGCTGGGCCTTCCACGCTTGCGCCAGTTGCTTCGCACGGCTGAGATCGGCATCGCCGAGCGCCTCGGCAACCTCGTCGCGGCGCTTGGCGGCCTCGGCATCGCCTTCCCTGGCGGCGACGGCGAACCATTTGTAGGATTGCACCAGATCGGCATCGGCGCCGGCGCCGCGGGCATGCAGGATGGCGAGATTGAACTGGCTGTCGGCGACGCCGTGATCGGCGGCCTTCTGGAACCATTCGGCCGCTTCGGCAAAATCGGGCTTGCCGCCGTCCGCGCCATTGGCGAGCATGACGGCGAGATTGTGCATGGCGCTGACATTGCCCTTTTCGGCGGCTTCGCGATAAAGCGACACGGCCTTGCCGGCATCCTCGTCGACCCCGGTGCCCTTCTCGTAAAGACTGCCGAGTTGGAAGGCGGCGGGCGCGGAGCCGCGCTCGGCCGCCAGTTCGAACCAGAAGGCGGCCTTTGAGAGATCCTGCTTGAAGCCGAGGCCATCAAGGTAACGCAGGCCGATCTCGTAGAGGGCTGCCGGATCGCCGGCCTTGGCGGCATCGGCGAGAAGCTTGGTTTCAAGGCCGGCCGGTAGGTCAGCCGTGATCGGCCGGAACCCGGTGTCATCAGCCTTTGCGGCGGCTTCGGCCTGCCGGGTCGGGGTTTCTGCCGGGGGCGCGCTGGCGACGGGCGTTTTCGCTTCGGCGGCTTCGGGAGACGCTTTCGCCGGCGTGTTCAGCACGTCAAGCACATCCCGTGTGGTGACGGCAGCGGTCTGCACCGCTTCTTCCGTCTTGTCTTCCAGCGCGGCAGCCGCCTTCTTGAGCTTTGCCGCCACGGGCGAAGGAGCGGCGGCGTCCGTGGTCGCATCGGGCTCGATGCTGCCGGTCACGACATTGTCGGTTTCGATCATGCTGAAGGCGCGCACCGGTGCGCTTGCGACCTCTTCTGGCGCTTCGGCGGCGAAATTGTTCTTCACCACCGGCGTCATGGTCAGGTCGATCGTGGCCGGGGCGGCATTGCTGACCTTGACCGGCGCCGGGGCCGGCGCTTCCCGCCTGATCGTGGCGGCGTCGAGCGATTGCGCAGCCTGGAGAATGGCGTCGCGGTCGCGGCCCATGCCGGTCAGGAGCGGATAGGCCATGATCGCAAGCAGGATCGCGCCGCCGGCGAGATAGACCGGGCGGCGGGAGAACCTGTCCTTCGGCGGCTCGGCCGCCTCGGTCTGTTCCGTTTCGCTGGTTTCCTCGACCGCCGTGTGGACCGCGCGGCGCGCCGCGGCGATCAGGTCGGCGCGCGGCGTGCGCGGGCCGAGACCTTCGCTGATGACGCCGGCGGGTTTGGAGCGCGCGCCTTTTCGGCTTTCCGCCGCCGGGCGTTCATGCACCGGCAGCACCGGGCCGTGGCTCGGCATCGCGTCCTTCTTCTGTCCCGCGCGCACCCGCGACAGGATATCCAGAACGTCCTGGCTACCGTCTTCCTCTGGTTTCGCGGCGGAAGAACCGGCGTTGAAACGGGTTTCGAACGGCGGCGGGCCAAGGGGGGCAGACGGCTGAACCCGCGGTCGCGGCAACGGCTTCTCGCGCGTTTCCGACGCTTCGGCGGCGTCCGGGGCCTCTGAGACTTTGACGCCGGGCATGGCATCGAGGCGGCTCGCGATCGTCTTCAATGTGTCGTGCAGGCCTGCGCTCGCTTTGTCCTGATCGGCGTTCGCCGGGACCCGGAGCGCCTTCAGATCGGCCGCGAGACCCTTGATGATTTCGATATGTTCGTCGGTCTCGCCCTTGCGGCCGGCCTCGAAATTCTTCAGCGCTTCTTCTGCCGCATGCTGGGCGGCCTCGATCACCAGATCGTCATTGCTGGCCGACAGCGCCTCAATGCGCGCGCCGATCCGTTCCTCAAGCTCGCCAATCGGCAGTTTCGGTTCCGGCCGGTTCATCAGCGTGGTGAGTTCGGCGATCTGGCGTTCGAGCTTCTGCAGTTCGGGACCACTCTTGTCGCGGCGGCTTTCTTCCAGCCGGGTGGCAAGCGCCGTCAGCTGCGCGGAGAGGCGGCTTTCCGCGCCATTCTGCTCCACGGCCGCGATCTTGCGCGACAACCGCTCCTCAAGCCCGGCGATATCGAGGGCGTCAAGACGCTCTACGACACGGCTTTCGGTCTCAAGGTTGGCCTCGATCTTGCGACGCAGCTCGGGGTCGGCGCCGGCGACCGGCATGGCGGAAATCTGGGCTGCGAGCCGGCGTTCGGCGGCGGAAAAGTCAATCTGGCCGATCTTGCCGGTGATGCGGGAGACGGCGTCTTCGAGGGCTGCCGGCTCGATGCCGCGCCTGTTCTCGATCAGCGTTGCAAGGTTTGAAAGCTGGCTCTTCAGCTCGCGCCGGTCATGGGCGCTGAACCCATCCGAGCCGGCGGTTTCGATCTTCTGCGCCAGGCGGCGCTCGGCGCCCTTGAGGTCGAGCCCGGCGATATTGTCGTTGAGCCGGTTGACCGCATCCTCGATTGCGCGGGGATCACGGGTTTCGATCAGGCCCGCCAGATGGCCGATCTGGTCCTTGATTTCGCGCCGATCGGCCTCGCTCAGTCCGCCCGCGCCGACGCCGTCCAGCTTCGCGGCCAGCCGGCGCTCAAGGCTTGTGAGATCAATATCGCCGACCTTGTCGGAGAGCGTGGCGACGGCCTTGCCCAGCGTATTGCGCTCGGCGCCGATCCGCTCGACCGCGCCTGCAAGAGCCTCTATCCGGGCCTCAAGCCGGGTATGGGCATCGGCGCTGTTGTGGCTTTCAATGCGGCGGGCAACCGCGTCGAGGTTTTCCAGAAGCGTCGCCTGCTTGGTGCTCTGGTCGCGCATCTGCCAGTCGACGGCGGCAACGGCGTTTGAAAGATCGCCAAGCCGGGATTCCAGACGCTCCACCGCCGGGTCGCGCACGGTTTCGCTCTGGCGGCGGCCGATCCGCTCGAGGTTCCGGTCGATATCGTCGATGCGACGCTCGATTGCGTGCATCTGGCCGTCGAGACGGTCGCCGGACGCGGGAATGCGCGTGCACAGCACCTCCATGGCTTCGGCAAGCCCCGCCATCCGGGCCTCGATCTCCTGAAGACTGTGGCCGCTGTCATCATTCTCGAGAAAGCGGCGCACGTCGTCGAGCCCGCGCGCCAGCGCCGTCAGTTCGAGATCGAGCCGGGCCGGATCGAAGGGCGCGATCTGGCGTTCGAGAGTGTCGAAACGGCTTTCCAGGCGGGCGACGCTCTTGGCATCGGCAAGGCCGCGCAGCAGCGATTGCAGATGATCGAACTCGGCCATCAGCCGGCTGTCGTCATCGGCGGCGGCGTTGCTCAACAGCCAGTCGACGCCCTCGGAAATCCGGAGCAGCTCGCTGCGGGTGTCGTCGTCTATGTCGCGGGTATCGGTCTGCCGCTCGATCTGGGAGAGCATGGTGTGCAGGCCGGCGAGTTCGTCCCTGAGGCTCGCGGTGAAATCGTCGCGCACGGACTGGCGGAGATCCTTCAGCGTGCGGGAGATGTCGCGCAACTCGGCATCGAGACGGGCGTTGGCGGGCTCGGCCGGCAGGCGGCGCTCGCGGGGGGCGCGGTCGCGGTAGTCGGGCGATCTGGCAGGCCCGCGCGGCGCGATGCCGGCGGCGCGGGCTTCCATCATTTCGGAAAGCCGGGCCTCGAGGCCTTCGATCGTCTGGCTGAGCGCGTCGAGACCGGGTCTTGCCTCTGCCCTCTCCTGTGCCATCCGCGCCTGCGCCATACCGCTGCCCCAAAATGTTGGCGGCTGCGCGCAAATCCCCCGGCGCGCAGAACCGCATCAAAAGTCCTGGGACAAGGATTCGCGCAACATGGTAAAGAAGTTGTTAATTTTCCGCACTGAAGCGGGCGGAAAGTGCTGGAGCGGCGGCTTTTTCGGCTTTTCGGGACGCGTGCGGCTCAGTCCGCGCTCACCATGGTTGCGCCGAAGATTGCGCCGGGATTGCCGTCTGCGTCGGTGGCCTGCAGCAGGATCGCGCAGCCGTCGCTCTCGCGCGGTTCCAGCACGCGCGCCGGCAGCGTCACCTTGGTGGCCTCGCCGTGCCACATGCCCACCGTCTGCACATCGGTGACGATGTTGCGGTAATCGATGGTCCGGCCTTCGTTCTCGCCGTCCTTGATCGCGACCTGTTCGCGGCTCTTGAAATAGACCACCAGCACATCCGCCTTGCCCTTGCCGCTGCCGATATCGATGATCACCTCGTCGCCGGATTTGCGCAGGCTGACGGGCACGGTCAAGCCCTTGTCATCGGATTTGAGATCCGCAATCGTTCCGCGCAGCTTGTCCAGGCTGGTGCCGACCATCTCGGCCCGCCCGTTGACCACGGCCTGCGGCGTGTAGACGCCGGAACGGCCCATCGCGGCGCTGTAATCATACTGCCGCTTGGTGTTTTCCGGGCTGCTCATCGTGTCGGTCCAGCCGAGATAATTCCAGTAGTCGACATGGTAGCTGAGCACGATCACGTCGCCCTGGTCCGCAAGCGCCGCCGCGGCCTTGTCGGCCGGCGGGCAGGAGGAGCAGCCCTGCGAGGTGAACAGTTCCACCACGCCGAGCGGCTTTTCTATTTTGCCGGCATGCGCCGCGGCGGCGGCGAACGCCGCGAGAACGGCGGCCGATATGATCGTCTGCTTCAGCACGGCAGGAGCCTTCACCGGTTTGCAATCGCTGCGTGGCCATGGCGGCCGACGCGTATCGAACATGGCGGCCAATCTAGCGCCTTACAAATTCAACGGAAAGTCACGATGGGGTGAAAAACGCGTGTGAGGTTACAGGATCACGGTCTTGCCGACCCATAGCGCCCCCGCAACCGGAATGATCGCCAGCACCGCGAACAGCCCGTCGCGGCTGAGCATCGAATAGGCGATCAGCGTGACCGCGAGGCCCAGAAAGGCGGAGGCGAACGGCACCAGTTCTAAAACCGGCATCAGCGCGCCGGCGAGTACGCAGGCAAGCGGCAGAATGCGATCAAGCGGGCTTTGGAACAGGAAGGAGAGCCGCCTGTGCGAGTGGCGGTCGATGAAACGCGTGACGGGCAAGATCTTTTTCATCGCCTTGGTTGCCTTGTCGCGTGCGATCGAACGATGACGAATGAAACCGGGTAACCAGATGCTGTTCCGCCCGATCAGCCCTTGAACTGCGATCAGCACGATCATGATCCCGAACAGGGAGGAGAGCCCCGGCACCCCGCCAAGCGGCGACATCACCAGCAAGGAGGGCAGGATCAGCAGCGGCACGAAGGATGCCGACCCGAAGGTCGAAAGCATGTCGTCCACCGAAACCTGCTCGCCCTCGGCATGGTCCAGCGCTTCCTTGGTGATGCCGCTCAGCGATCGCGGGTCTTGCTCGTTGCTGTCGCTCACGTGGTGCTCCGCCGGTCTGGCTCTCTTCGGGTGCTATCGGGTGAACGCCGGTGGCCGGACAACGTTCCGGTTGCACGATTGAAAGATTCACGAAGCGGGAGCTTTCTCTGCGAGATAGGCGATTCGATCGAAACCAAATTTTCTGCGATCGTAATTGCATTGCAGTTCGCTACTGCTGTGCATTTATTTGTTCTGACAATCAGGCTAGCATTTCAGAAAAGATGGTTTAATCGCCGATCCCTAAAATGAGTATAATAGACGCTATAAAGGCGCTGACCGAAAATACTATTATTGACGAATATATGAGCCAGTTCGAGATATTTATAACGCGGTCGTGGTAGCGCTCAAGGTATCTGCCTATTGCATATAACCGACTATGCCTTTGAAAACCGACAAGAGCGCCTCTGACTCTGCCGGTGATTGATACTAATCTCATTGCCGATATGAGGTGTCCTGTTGCCATAAGAATTAGGCTTACTACGGACAAAAGAAGCATTAACTTTGCAGCCAAAATCGCAGATGCGGACGGTGTCGTAACTTCGCCGGACAAGATTGCCAAGCATGCCAAGATTGCGGCTCCATCCACCAAAATCATTCCACGAAGAGCTTCAAGTGATAGCGATCGCAGGCCGCTGGTTGTTTCTTGATACCATTCCAACCAAAGAGCCTTCAGCGCATCGTTGTGGGCTCTCCGATTCAAAACGAAGTCACGTTTAATGTTGTGAAGTCTAAAAGCGTTTAACCAGTCTGTTTCCCAGTCATAGTGCTGGTCCATAGCCTTCTTCTCAAAAATTTCTACGCGATGGTGTTCAATCAATTGATCGACTCTCTCAACTTGAGTTTCGGCGTGCCAGCCTTTCTCCCACTGCGCAATAATGTCGTTCCAGAGGTTCTTAGTTTCCTCATGGACGCTGAGTTCCCTCGGGGGGAGTGGTGCTTTTCTTTCTTTCTCATCCATTGGATTAGCCCTCTCTTGCCGCAACACTTTACAAAAAAACGGGCGGTTTGCATCGCCCGGCCAGCCGTCTGACCAACCATCTTGCAGACGCTTTGAACTTTCCTGCCCCTTTGTCCGTCACCCCGGACTTGATCCGGGGTCCAGGGCTACAGAATGCTGCGCGTAGAGAGGGGCGTTTGATAGCCCTCAAGATTTGGCCTTGGATGCCCGGTCGGGCCCAGCATGACGGACGTATCTGTCAAGGCCTTCGATAGCAAATGGGCCGGGCGTTTGAAGCGCCCGGCCCATCGTTTTCAATCCCTGAGGAACAGCCTTACGCCGCCAGGTCGCGCAGCACCGTCTGCAGGATGCCGCCATTGTTGACGTAGGTGAGTTCGTCGAGCGTGTCGATGCGGCAGAGAATCGGGACGTCCTTGACCGTGCCGTCGGCGAAGGTGACCTTGGCGATCTTCTTCTCGCGCGGTTTGATGTCGGCGAGGCCTTCGATCGAGACGGTTTCGTCGCCCTTCAGGCCGAGGCTTTCCCACGTCGCGCCGCCCTCGAAGGTGAACGGAATGACGCCCATGCCGACGAGGTTGGAGCGGTGGATACGCTCGTAGCTTTCGGCAATCACGGCGCGCACGCCAAGCAAGTTGGTGCCCTTGGCCGCCCAGTCGCGCGAGGAGCCATTGCCATATTCGCCGCCGGCGAAGATGACGAGCGGAACGCCTTCCTTCTTGTATTCCATCGCCGCGTCGAAGATCGACATCTCTTCCTTCGACGGATAGTGGATGGTGTAGCCGCCTTCCTTGCCGTTCGGGCCGAGCATGTGGTTGCGGATGCGGATATTGGCGAAGGTGCCGCGCATCATCACTTCATGGTTGCCGCGACGCGTGCCGTACTGGTTGAAGTCGGCAACGCCGACGCCGTGACCGATGAGGTATTCACCGGCGGGCGACTGCGCCTTGATCGAACCGGCCGGGGAGATGTGGTCGGTGGTGATCTTGTCGCCGAAGAGGCCGAGAATGCGGGCATCCTTGATGTCGGAAACGGCCGTCGGCGTCTTGCCCATGCCGACGAAGTAAGGCGGGTTCTGGACATAGGTCGAGTTGTCGTCCCAGGCATAGGTCTGGCCGTCGGGAATCTGCACCGCCTGCCAGTTTTCGTCGCCCTTGAAGACGTCGGCATATTTGGTCTCGTAGAGTTCGCGGGTGACGTATTTCTCGATCGTCTCCTGCACTTCCTTCGAGGACGGCCAGATGTCCTTGAGGTAGACCGGGTTGCCGTCCTTGTCCTCGCCGAGCGGTTCGGTGGTCAGGTCCTTTCTGACCGTGCCGGCCAGCGCATGGGCGACGACCAGCGGCGGGGAGGCCAGGTAGTTGGCCTGAACGTCCGGCGAGATGCGGCCTTCGAAGTTACGGTTGCCGGACAGAACGCCGGCGGCAATCAGGCCCTTGTCGTTGATGGTCTTGGAGACCGGGCCTGGCAGCGGACCGGAATTGCCGATGCAGGTGGTGCAGCCGAAACCGACGAGGTTGAAGCCGAGCGCGTCGAGATCCTTCTGCAAGCCGGCCTTTTCGAGATATTCGGCGACAACCTGCGATCCGGGCGCGAGCGAGGTCTTGACCCAGGGCTTGGTCTTCAGGCCCTTCGCCACGGCGTTGCGGGCGAGAAGCCCGGCGGCGATCAGCACCGTGGGGTTGGAGGTGTTGGTGCAGGACGTGATCGCGGCAATGGCGACATCGCCGTGGCCGAGATCGTAATCGGCCCCTTCGACGGCATAGCGCTTGTCGATCTCGCCCTTGTCCTTCTTGTACATGTCGACCATCGCTTCGGAAAAGCCGGAGGCGATGTTTTCCAGCGCGATGCGGCCTTCCGGGCGCTTCGGGCCGGCCATGGACGGCACGACGTCGCCGAGGTCGAGTTCCAGCGTGTCGGTGAAGACCGGGTCTTCGCCGCCCGATTCGCGGTACATGCCCTGCGCCTTCGAATAGGCGTCGACCAGCGCGATGCGCTCCTTGGTGCGGCCCGACATGTCGAGGTAACGCAGGGTTTCGAAGTCGACGGGGAAGAAGCCGCAGGTCGCGCCGTATTCCGGGCCCATATTGCCGATGGTGGCGCGGTCGGCGAGCGTCATCGAATCAAGGCCGGCGCCGAAGAATTCGACAAACTTCGAGACGACGCCCTTTTTGCGCAGCATCTGGACGACGGTGAGCACGAGGTCGGTCGCGGTGACGCCTTCCTTGAGCTGGCCGGTGAGCTTGAAGCCGATGACTTCCGGCAGCAGCATCGAAACC
This sequence comes from Martelella sp. FLE1502, assembly GCF_053484255.1. Classification (NCBI taxonomy): domain Bacteria; kingdom Pseudomonadati; phylum Pseudomonadota; class Alphaproteobacteria; order Hyphomicrobiales; family Aurantimonadaceae; genus Martelella; species Martelella sp. FLE1502. Next base: position 56,534 of record NZ_JBAKFQ010000017.1, on the reverse strand, counting down.
GGCTGGCCAAGCATCGCGGCTTCCGCCTCGATGCCGCCAACGCCCCAGCCGAGAACGCCGAGGCCGTTGATCATCGTGGTGTGGCTGTCAGTGCCGACGCAGGTGTCGGGATAGGCGATTTCCGAACCGTCCTCTTCCTTGGTCCAGACGGTCTGGCCAAGATATTCGAGGTTCACCTGGTGACAGATGCCGGTGCCGGGCGGCACGACGCGGAAGTTCTTGAACGCCTGCTGGCCCCATTTCAGGAAGCGGTAGCGTTCGCCATTGCGCTTGTATTCATATTCGACATTGTGGGCGAAGGCCTGCGGCGTGCCGAATTCGTCGACGATGACCGAGTGGTCGATCACGAGGTCGACGGGCACCAGCGGGTTGATCTTTTCCGGATCGCCGCCGAGATTGACGATGCCGTCGCGCATGGCGGCGAGGTCGACGACGGCGGGAACGCCGGTGAAGTCCTGCATCAGCACGCGGGCCGGGCGGTAGGCGATTTCGGCGCCGGCGGTGCCCTTGTCGTTAAGCCACTTGGCGACAGCAAGAATGTCGTCTTTGGTGACCGAGCGGCCGTCTTCATTGCGAAGGAGGTTTTCGAGAAGAACCTTCATGGAGAAAGGAAGCTTCGAGACGCCTTCGAGCCCGTTCGCTTCAGCCTTCGGCAGGCTGTAGTAGACATACTCTTTTCCGTCCACATCGAGTGTGGAACGACATTCAAAACTGTCCAGTGATTTAGCCACGGATAAAACCCCGCTCATTCTGATTGGCCTAGACCAGCCGTGCGAACGCCCATGTACTTACGACATCAGGATGCGGGTACGACCATTTCCGCTGTCCGCACGTGGGACAAATGTCCCAGGTTCGGCGCAAGGATGTGATTCACGCCGGCCGCTGGCGTGGTTGCGCATCTTATAGATAATTTCTAAGAAAGGTGCCAGATCAACTGTGTTGAAATTTGAATTTTTTTTAAATTTGCCGTTCGGGCGGCAGAGACGGCTCCAGGGACAGAGACATCATGACAATTGCCGTCAGGGCCGATGATCTGACCGTGAGCCGGGGCGACATGCTGATCTTCAGCGGGCTTTCGCTGTCGCTTGGCGCCGGCGAAAGCCTGGTGTTCACGGGCCCGAACGGGGCGGGAAAATCGACCGCGCTCAGGGCAATGCTGGGGCTTGTCGGCGGGGCTGAGGGCAAGGCCTGGTTTTCTGCCGGGGAGGGCGCCGAACCCCTGCCGCTTGCCTTCGCCGCCCACTATCTTGCTCACCTGAACGCGATGAAACCGGAAATGACCGCGCGCGAAAACCTCGTCTTCTGGAAGGCGCTGACGGGCGATTTCGGCGACGGCGCGGGCATGGCGGTCGATGATGCCGCCGATGCGGTTGGCCTGATCGATGTGCTCGACCTGCCCTTCGGCTTTCTTTCGGCGGGCCAGAAGCGGCGGATCGCCTTTGCGCGGCTGCTCAGCAGCCATCGCCCGGTATGGCTGCTCGACGAGCCGACCGCGGCACTCGACAGCGCGGCGAAGACGCTGTTTTCCGGCCTCATGAATGCGCATCTTGCCGCAGGCGGGATCGTGATCGCGGCGACCCATGAGCCGCTCGATCTCGTAAATGCGAAGGAAATCCGCTTTGCCGGCCCGGTGCGGCTTGCCGCCGATCCGTTCATGGATGCGGAGGCTTAGGCGATGTGGGCGCTGTATCGCCGCGATGTGCTTCTGTCTGTCCGCGCCGGCGGCGGGGCGCTGGTGGGCCTGTTGTTCTTTCTTTCGGTGATCGCAGTCGTGCCCTTCGGCGTCGGTCCCGATCTGGCGCTGCTGGCGCGGATCGGCCCGGCCATGGTGTGGATCGCGGTGCTGCTGTCGACGCTGATCGGGCTCGACCGCATGTTCCGCGCCGAGCGCGACGACGGCTCGCTCGACATTTTGAAGATGCGCGATGAGCCGCTGGTGCTGATCGTGCTGGTCAAATGCCTGGCGCACTGGACGGGCTATGTGCTGCCGCTGGTGATCCTGTCCCCGGCCATGGGTCTGTTGATGAATATCGGCCCGCTTGGACTTGGCGCGGCCTTCGTCACGCTTCTCGTCGGTTCGCCGGCGATCACCTTTATCGGCGCGGCGGGGGCGGCGATCGCGGTTTCGCTGCCGCGCGGCGGGCTGCTGGTGCCGATCCTGATCCTGCCGCTTGCAATCCCGGTGCTGATTTTTGGCGTCGGCGCGAGCTATGCGGTGACGTCGGATATCGATCCGTTCCTGCCGCCCTTCCTGCTGCTCATCGCGATCACATTGTTTTTTGCGGTGGTCGGCCCGGTTGCCGCGGCTGTGGCCTTGCGTCAGGCGGATGATTGAGCGAAACCATGCCCAAGAGGAAACGGTGACGGCGATGAACCAGACGACGGTAAAGGGCGGAATGTTTTCGGGGCTTGCGAACCCGACCCGGTTTCTGGGCCTCGTCAGGCGGGTGCAGCCCTTCATGATCGCCATCACGGTCGCGCTTTTCGCCGTCGGGCTGTGGCTGTCCTTCACCTCCGAGGCCGATTATCAGCAGGGCGATACGGTGCGGATCATGTATATCCACGTGCCCGCCGCCTGGCTTTCGATGATGTGCTATGTGGTGATGGCGATTGCCGCGCTCGGCACGCTGGTCTGGCGTCATCCGCTCGCCGATGTCGCCCACAAGGCGGCTGCCCCGATCGGCGCCGCCTTTACCTTTCTGGCGCTGCTGACCGGCTCGCTCTGGGGCAAGCCGATGTGGGGCGCATGGTGGGTGTGGGATGCGCGGCTGACCTCCGTGTTCATCCTGTTTTTGATGTATCTCGGCATCATCGCGCTGCACCGCGCGGTGGACGAGCCCCAGCGCGCCGCCCGCCTTGCCGCGATCCTGATTCTCATCGGCGTCGTCAATATCCCGATTATCAAGTTCTCGGTCGACTGGTGGAACACGCTGCATCAGCCGGCAAGCGTGATCCGGCTGGACGGGCCGACGATCGATCCGGTGTTCCTCTGGCCGCTCGGGGTGATGGCGCTCGCCTACACTTTTGCCTTTTTCACCATGCATCTTGCCGCCATGCGCAACGAGATCCTGCGCCGCCGCGTTTCCGCCATGCGCCGGGTCGCGGCCAGCCGGGCGGAAGCGCCGAGGATGACCCATTGAGCCACGCCTTCTTTATCTACGCCGCCTATGGCGCGACCGCGCTGGTATTCGCCGCGCTGGTGCTCTGGCTGCTCATCGACGGCCGTGCCAGACGGCGCGAGCTTGACGCCCTGGAAAAGGCAGGCGCCGCCCGCCGCAGCGTCCGGGGGCGTTCATGAGCGAAAGCGAGAAGGGCAAAACGCGCCGCTATCTCGTCGCGGCCATTCCGCTGGTCGTGGTTGCCGGGCTCTTCGGCGTGTTCGGCTGGCAGTTCGTCTCGGGCCACGATCCGTCCGAAATTCCCTCCGTCCTCATCGGCAAGCCGGCGCCTGCGATCGATCTGCCCGCGCTCGACGGCAGCAACCGTCCGGCGCTTAACGACGGTGAAATCGAAGGCCGGTTCACGCTGGTGAACGTCTTTGCCTCATGGTGCATCCCCTGCCGGGCCGAGCACCCTTATCTCATGGAATTGTCGAAGGATCCGGCGATCAACCTCGTCGGCATCAATTACAAAGACAAGCCGGCCAACGCGCTGAAGTTCTTGAACGAGCTCGGCAATCCCTATGCCGCGATCGGCGTCGACGAGAATGGCGCGGAGGCGATCGATTGGGGCGTCTACGGCATTCCCGAGACCTTCGTGGTCGGCGCCGACGGCACAATCATCTTCAAGAAGATCGGCCCGATCGACCAGGGGTCCTATGAAAAGGAAATCCTGCCGGTGATCAACCGCAGCATCGGCCCGGCATCGAAGCTGATGAACTGAGACCTCAGCTCTCCTCCGCTTCCTCTTCCGCCGGGTCCACCGTATGCCGGTTGATCAGCGGCATCTGGAAAAGCGTGAAGGCGATGGTGATCGGCATCGTGCCCCAGACCTTGAAGTTGACCCAGAAATCGGCGGAGAAATTGCGCCAGACCACTTCGTTGAGCACGGCGAGAAACACGAAGAACACGCCCCAGCGGAAAGTGAGTTTGCGCCAGCCCTCGTCATCGAGCTTGAAGGCGGAGTGGAACACGTAGCCGAGCAGCGAGCGCCCGAACACGAGCCCGCCGAGAAGGACCGCGGCGAACAGGCCGTTGACGATGGTCGGCTTCATCTTGATGAAGGTCTCGTCCTGCAGCCAGATCGACAGCGCGCCGAACACCATCACCACCGCGCCCGAAACCAGAGGCATCAGCGGAATATTGCCGAGCACGATGCGCGATCCGATCAGCGATATCAGGGTCGCGATCATGAACAGCGCCGTCGCCACCAGAAGCGGCGTGCCGAACACGGAAAGCGCCGGAAAGGTGTTCATCAGCCATTCGCCGCGGAAATTCGCGAAGAAGAACACCATCAGCGGGCCGAGTTCGAAGGCAAGCTTCAGGAACGGTTCTTCCTTCTGCTCCGTGGTCAGTTTCTTGGTCGTCTCGCTCATGTTCCCGCCGGTTCTTTTGGGTGTGATCTGCTAATTGGCCTGTCGGCCGCGCCTCATCAACCCCAAAAGCGGCGAATTTGGGTATGTGAGGCGCAAAAATGGCGTTCAGCATGAGAGAGCGCTTGCGTTCTGTCGCAGGGCTACCGTCGGGAAGCCACTGAAAAGACTGAAGGGGCGCTGTCGGCGCCTCTTCATTAATGTTCTAGAGAAGAACCCGTTCGCCGGTTCGGCTGCTTTCGATCACCGCCTCCAGTAGCGCCGCGGTGTTGATCATCTCGGCGGTGGTGATCGGGTAGGGGGTCTTGCCGCGGATTGCGCCGGCGAAGGCGACGATATTGTCGCGCACCGGTTCGGCGGGGCCGATTTCCTCAACCGCGATCTTGCTGCCGGTCGAGGCGCTGGTGACGATCCAGCCGTCCGGGGCTTCGACATGGGCCTTGTCGCGGATATCGACCCAAGCCTTCGAGCCGAACAGAGAGCAGCGCGATACGAACGGCATGGCGAGATTGGCCGAGATCGTGGCCGTGCCGCCGCCCGCAAAGCAGATGAAGGTCGAGATCGTGTCGCCCTGCGGCAGGCTGGACGCAAGCGTCTCGCATGAGGCGACAACGCTTTTGGCCGGCCCCATCAGCCGGACGGCGAGGTCGAGGAGATGGATGCCGGTCGCCGTCATGCCGGCCGCCGGCGCGTCCTCCGCGCCCAGCCGCCAGTTGGTCGGATCGAGCGCCAGGAACTTGTCGTGGCTGAAGGTGGCGTCGAACTGCATCAGCCGGCCAAAGTCCCCGGCGTCGGCGGCCCTGATCATGGCCGCGATCGGCGGCTCGTAGCGCCGTTCGTGGCCGGTGGCGAGGATGAGGCCGGCGGCCTCGACGGCTTTGACGGCGGCCTCCGCGCCGACCCGGGTCATCGCAACCGGCTTTTCGCAGAACACGTGCTTTCCGGCGGCAGCCGCAGCGGCGATCTGCTCCGCGTGCAGCTTGTGGGGCGTGACCAGCAGCACGGCCTCCACCGCCGAATCGGCCAGCGCCGTCTCAAGATCGGCGCTGACGGGCACATTGTGGGCGGCGGAAAAGGCGCTGGCGATCTCGCCGTTCGGCTCCACGGCGCGAACGATGGTGACGTCATCGGGCGCGGCCTTCAGCACGGCGGAAATTTTCTGGCCCCACCAGCCAAGGCCGACAAGCGCAATACGGACCGGGGCGCTCATGAGCGGTTGTCCACGCGTTTGTTGAACGGACGGATCGAGACCTTCTCCCAGAGGCCGGCGGCGTGGAAGGGATCGTTTTCATGAAATTTCATCACCGCGTCCATGCTATCGGCCTCCACCAGGAAACAGGAGCCGATCATGGTTTCCTCGTCATCGGCCAGCAGCGGACCGGAGATCAGCGTCTTGATCGGATTGCTGGCGAGGTAGGCCTTGTGGGCGTCATAGTGATCCAGCCGTTTCTGGACGTTGCCTTCGTAATCGAGGCAATGGACGATGTAATGCATGAAGATCACTCCTTGTGATGGACAGGCGCCGCGCCGAGACGGGCGGCGAAAGCTTCGATGGCCGGCGTGGCCGGCGCGCGGGCGATGACCACGATCCGGCTGACGCCGCCGCCGGTCTCCGGCGTGAGCCGCACCGGACGGTAGATCTGGTCGCGCACCATCTGGATGGCGAGCGGACGCGGGTCGTCGCGATCGACAACGATTCCTTTGAGGCGGAGAAGCGCCGACCCGGCCGCCCGGCTCATGCGCGCGATCTGTTCGGTCAGCACGGTCCAGCGCTGCGGAGAAAACTCGATCACCCAGGACCGGATGGCGTCCTTGTCATGGACATGCACGGTTCCGGTTGCCCGCAGCCAGCGGTTCGGCTGCACCGCGCCGGTTGCGCTGTCGATCAGCCCGGCATTGAACAGCACCTCCGGGCCGGGCAGGGCGGCCGCATCAAAAAGCGGCGCGGTCGGATTCATACCGGCAAGATTTCTGCGGATGTCGTCGGCGCGTGAGGCCGGGACGAGGTCGGTCTTGGAGAGAACGATCCGGTCGGCGGCGGCGAGATGTTCCGGTCGGGCGTCGTCAGGCGCGGTCGCATCCACGACGGCCATCGCCGCGTCGAGGCGCACCAGCGCGCGCAGAACATGATCGGCGCCGATGCGGGCGATGACGGCGGAAAGATCGGCGACGCCGGAGGTCTCCACCAGGATGCGCCGGAGCGGCGTCTCGGCCGCCGCTATCATGTTGCGGACGACCTCCGACAGGTCGTTTCCGGGCCGGCAGCAGATGCAGCCGTTCTGCAGCAGCGCCAGACTGGTCCTCGGCGCGGCGGCAGAAAGCAGCAGGTCGTCGACGCCGAAGGCGCCGAACTCGTTCACCACCACGCCGGTTTTCGCCATGTCGGGCCGCGCCAACAGGCCGGCGATCAGCGTCGACTTGCCAGCGCCAAGCCCGCCGCCGATCACGGAAAGCGTGGGTCGGTCACGCGTCATGGCCTAAAACTCGCTGTCGTCGGCGGCCTCGAACGGGCGCGGCAGCCAGGAGCCGTCGGCGGGAACGCCGGCGCGTTCGAATAACCGGTCGCGGGCCGTCTCCACCCTAGTCTTGAAGCCGGCATGGTCGAAATCGACCAGCTTGAAATCACGCTTGCGCACCGTGCCGCCGACGATCACCGTTTCGACATTGCCGGTATGGGCGGCCTCGACCACGATGCCATAGGCGTTGTTCATCGGCATGGTGTTGAGCGCGTTGCAGTTGACCAGGACAATGTCTGCCTCCTTGCCGACGGTCAGCGAGCCGGTCCGGTCGCCAAGCCCGCAGGCGATCGCGCCCTGAAGCGTTGCGAATTCGAGCACGTCGGTCGCCATCAGCGGCAGCGGGTCGACGATCACCTTGTCGATCAGCGCCTGGTTGTTGACCACGGCGCGCGTGCTGGAAAGCAGCGCCCGCATGGCGGAGAACATATCGTCCGGCACGGTGGTCACCACGTCGATCGAGATCGACGGGCGCACGCCGACGCCGAGCAGAGAAAGCGTCACCGGGAAACCGTGGCCCATGTGCAGCTCGAGTTCGGGCGAAATCGAGGCGGTGCCGCCGGTATCGCCGATGACCCGAAAATCCTCGTCATGCAGCGAGTTGCAGTGCACATAGGTGACGTCCGATCCGGCAAGGCCCTCGCCGAGCAGTTCCACCACCGGCTTGTTCATGCCCCAGAGCCCGTCGCCCACATGGACGCTGATCCTGAGGCCGAGATCACGCGCCTTGACGAAGTCCTCGCGGGTGACGCGCATTGTGGCGAACTGGTTGCCGCGGGCGGCAAAGCCCATGGTCACGAGTTGATCGTCGGAGGAGAAATATTCGCGGCGAACGCGGGCGACGTCCTCGAAATCGGTCGGCTTGTCGCTGACCGGCACCCATTCGGCGTTGGAATTGCCATAGCCGAACACGGCGCGCATCCCGGCCGCCTTCAGGCCTTCCACCGCGGCGGAGGCGTGGTCCGGCGTGTTGTTGTTGTGCGACCAGTCGTAAAGCGTGGTGATGCCGGCATCGAGCGCTGCGATCGCGCCAAGATGGTTGCCGATCTTCATGTCGTCGGGCGTGTAGAGATCGCCCATCACGCCGCGCACGCCCGCGAAATACTGCGCCAGCGTCCAGTCCGCGCCGGTGGCGCGCAGCAGCGCCTGCCAGGTGTGGCGGTGGGTATCGACGAAGCCGGGAATAGCAATCCTCCCCTCGCCGTCGATCACCTCTGCGTCACCGGCATCGATGTTGGGGCCAATCGCGGCGATCTTCGAACCCTCGATCAGAATATCACCGCGCGGCACGACGCCGATTTCGGGATCGATCGAGATAATATACGCGTTCGTGATGACCTTGCGTGACATGCTGGCCTCCTCCATAGCCGAATTGTTCTTGCGGCCGGCGGCGTCCTCTCAGCCAATGCCGGCCTTGCTCTCTCCATCAATGGCCGTTCGAGACACGATACTGCCCGAAAAAATTCCCGAAATGAAAAAATGGGTGCGCGAAACGCTCTGGTCGCACAAAAAGAAAGAGCCGCCGGAATGGCGGCTCGGGCAGGGGATAAAACGGTGGTAGCCTTACTCGGCTTCGCGGGCGCGGATGGCGAAGATGTCGAGCGGGGTGCCGGCGCCGTTGAGGTCGCTTAGAATCATCAGCCGGCTCGGCAGCACGCCCTGGCTTGGATCGAGCCGGATGACCATGCTGTCGCGATGGGCGGTGGCGGTGAAGCGGTGGCGCTGGCAGCCCTCGATCGTGCCGTCGGCGCAATAAATGCCGACCGGCTGACCGCCGCCATCAGGCGCGACTGCACTGATTTCAATCAGCACCGGTCCGCTTTCCAGCATGCCGCGCACGGCAACCGGCAGCGCGATCGCCACCGCGCCGGCATCGCCGGTCGCGTTGGAGGCGATCTCCACGGCAGGCGCATCGTCGAAAGTGACGGTCTCAAGACTTGCCTGGGAACCCGGCGTCAGCACATTCGCGGTGCCCGGCTGGAAGATCGTGGTCCACCCAGAAGCGCCTTCGAAATCCTCGGCCTCGATGCGTGGGGCGGGATTGGGAACGGCCGTGTCGAGGCGTTCGGGATTGAGCGCGAAATTGGAATCGACCACCCACCATCCGCCAAGCAGCAGGAAGGCGATCACGATCACGCCGATCATCATGGTGGTGAGGGTGCGTCGCCGCCTGACCGGCTTCTGGTGCCTCTCGGCCTTCGCCGCCGCCTTGCGCTGTTTACGCGTCATGCGGCGCGGGCGCGGATCGGCCTTCACGCTGCCGGCAAGCGGCGCGCGGTCTTCGTTCGTCACCGCGATATCGCCCATTGGCGAAAGCGCCTCGCGGTCCAGATGACCGCTTTCCACCTGCGGCGCCATGGTGAAGCCGGCCTCGGTGAAATCGACATTGTCGGCCTCCTCCGAGGCGATCACCGGGCTTTCGGGATAGGCGAAATGCGCGTCCGGCTCGTCGTCGAAAGCCGGTTCGGCGGTAAAGCTCTCGCCGGGCGTGATCGCGCCAATCTCGTCTTCGAGCGAGGGGGCGGGCTTTTCCGGCGCGCGGCCGACGGCGAAGGGATCGTCGAACATGGGCCGGGCAGGGGCCTTTTCGGCCTCGCGCGCCTTACGGGCGGCAGCCGCCTCTTCCTGTTCGATGGCGGTGATGATGTCGTCGAGCCTGCGGCGCTGGCGGGCAACCGCGCCGGGCTCGGTTATGTTCTGGTTGGCAAGGCCCTTTTCCAGCGCCTGCCGTGCGGATTGATAGACCCGGGCGCGCTGGTTGGCGTCCCGCCGGTCCGTGTTTTCCAGCGCTGTCCTGATGGCTGTTTCAAGTCCGCTCACTTTATCTTCCCGTCCGTTGAAGCTGGCTTATCGCTTTTGACAGTGTTTCAGCCGCGCGATCAAGGCAAAATACCGTCAGTCGCATCGTTCAACGCATAACCGGTTCAAACCGTTGCAAATCGTGGCGAAAAATGCCTCTTTTGCGGATGAGAGTGAACGCGCCGTGGAAGATCACGGCCAAACCGGGGAAGGCCGTGTCGCAAACGTTCCGCCTTGACGATCTGATGCAGATGGCCCGCGAAGAGGGCCGGATTGTGGCCGAGGATGCCGCAAGACGCCTCGGCGTCACCGTGCAGACCATCCGTCGCGATCTGCTGACCCTCGCCGAAAGGGGCAAGCTCACCCGCGTTCATGGCGGCGCGGTGCTGCCGTCGGGCACCGCCAATATCGGCTATGATGACCGCCGCGCGCTCTATGCCGCCGAAAAGGCGGCGATTGCCGAGGCCTGCGCCGCGGCGATCCCGGAAAACGCTGCGATCTTCATGAATATCGGCACCACGATGGAGGCGGTGGCCGAGCGGCTTCTCGGCCACAAGAACCTTGTCGTCGTCACCAACAACATCAATGTCGCCAATATTCTGGTCGCCAATCCGGGCTGCGAGATCGTGGTGGCCGGCGGGCAGCTGCGTCGGGCCGATGGCGGACTGGTGGGCCCGCTCGCCAACCGCATTGTCGAGCAGTTCAAGTTCGATCTCGCCGTGATCGGTTGTTCGGCGCTGGATGGCGATGGCGATCTGCTGGATTTCGACATGATGGAGGTCGGCGTCAGCCAGACGGCGATCCGCCGGGCCCGCAAAACCGTGCTGGTCGCCGACCATTCCAAATTCGCCCGCACCGCGCCGGCGCGGATCGCAGGCCTTGCCGATATCGCCACCTTCTTCACCGATCAGCCGCTTGCCGCACCGCTTGCCGAACGCTGCCGGGAGTGGGGCACCGAAGTCGTGGTGTCGGGCGCACGCAAGGTCGCAGCTTCAGGCTAGTCCCCGGGCCACCAGCGAGCGGCCCATATCGCCGATCATGGTTTCGGCGGAACGGGGCGGGCGGCCGAGAAGCGCCGCGCCGCGGCTTGAATCGAGCGCGGGCGCGTAGCCGAGTTCGTTGATATTGGCTCTGATGTCGCCATCGAACAGCGCCAGCAGGCGCACGAGAAAGTCGGGCGCCTTTCGTGTGGGGATCCTGCCGGCGCGTTCGGGCACTTCGCGGACGAGCGTCGCGGCAAGCGCGGCGATTTCCATCTCGAAAAAGGCGGCGGGATTGCGTTTGCCGAGCGCATCCGGCGCCGTCAGAGCCGCGACATGAATGCGGGCGAGGTCGCGGACGTCGACCATATGCAGGTGAAGGCGCGGGAGCATGGGCACCTCGCCCTTCATCAGTCTGACGAAAAGCGCGCCGGATGTGCCCGGGTCGTCGTCCAGCAGTGGCCCCAGGATGAAGCCGGGATTGATGACGGCAAGGGCAAGGCCATCATGTTCGGCGATTTCCCATGCCTTGCGCTCGGCCAGCACTTTGGAAAGCTGATAGGCGTTGAGCCGACCCTCATCCGGGTCCGGCCAGTCATCGGGGCCTAGCGCATTCTTCCTGCCGGCCGGTCCCCGGCCGTTGACGATTGCGACGGAGGAACTCGTCAGCACCACCCGCTCGACGCCCGCCCGCCTGGCAGCGCCCAGTGCCCGCTCCGTTCCGCTCACAGCGGGGCCGACCAGTTCATCGGGATCTTTCGGCATGGTGGTCACGAAGGGCGAGGCGCTGTGGATCACGAAGCGCGCGCCGCGCGCGGCGTCAAACCAGCCCTCGTCCTCGGTCAGGTCGAGCGTCACGAACTCAAGTCGCGATGTGTTGGCGCCGGCCTCTTCCAGCGCCTTGCGGGTCGCGTCAGCCCGCTCCCCGTTTTCGCCCGGATTGCGCAGGCTTCCCCGCACGCTATAACCGGCATTGAGAAGTTCGACGGCGATATGGCCGCCCAGAAAGCCGGTAACGCCGGTCAGTAGGACAATATCGTTCATTTCGGACTCCGTAATTGAACGTTTTGAACTATATATGTTCATATCGTTCAATTTAGGCAATATGCAAGAGGAAAAACAGTGCCGGCTCCAAAATCAGAAGCGCGAACGAAGAAAATACTGGCGGCGGCCCAGGTCGAGTTTCTGGCAAACGGCCTGCGCGCCACCACCATGCAGGGCATCGCCAAACGCGCGGGCGTCGCCAAGCCCACGCTCTATGCCTATTTCCCGGACAAGGAAGCGGTGTTTCAGGCAACGCTCGCCGCGGTGCTTGATGACATGAAAGCGGAAGCCGAAAAAACGCTGGAGGGGCCCGGCAGCGCTGTCGAGTGCGCGGCGGCGGCGCTGCAGAACAAATTTTCCCGCATGGCGGCGCTGCTGAGCAACTCCCCGCATGCCGTCGAGCTTCTAGCCAATACCGAGGCCTTTGCCGAACAGGCGCTGGCGGAAATCAATGCCTGGCTTTCTGCAAGGCTCGTCGAATTGCTCGCCGGCGAAGGGTGGCCGCGCGATCAGGCCACCCGCCGCGCGGATCTGGTGCTTGCCTGCGTCGACGGTCTGTTTGGGGCCTATGCCGGCAGCCGCATCGATCCCGCCGATGTCGGCTTCGTCGTGCGGCGGCTGCTTGCAGCGCCGTGACGCTCCGTGAGGCGCCGGCTCGGCATCACCTGTAATTCAGGCCCTGTGGAACATTCCGCCGGGATTCGGCTTTCTTCTGCAGTTGGCAGAATTTCTGAAATCGATGCAGGATCGCGCCCGCCGTCGCGGCGCTGGATTGGAGCTTGACTGTATGACGACCTTGAAGGGCATGACCTGGACCCATCCGCGCGGCTTCGAGCCGCTGGCGGCGAGCGCGGACGAATGGCGGCAGAAGACCGGCGTCGCGGTCAAGTGGGAGAAGCCCGGCCTTGAGGAGCTGGAGGATTTGACGCCGGTGGATATTGCCCGCGACTATGACCTGATCGTCATCGATCATCCTCATCTCGGGCAGATCACCGCCGACAATTGCCTCGCGCCTCTCGATGTCGAGGGATGGGAGGATGAGCGCGAGGCGATGAAAGAGGGGTCGGTTGGCGGCGCCTTCGAGGCCTTTCATTACAAGGCGCATCAATGGGCGTTTCCGATCGATGTCGACGCGCAGGTCATGGCCTACCGCCCCGACCGTGCCCCCAGCCTGCCGGAAAACTGGGATGACCTCATCGAACTTGCCGAAGAAGGACACGTGCTGTTGCCGCTCAGGCCGCCGCACAACCTGCTGACATTCTTCACGCTCGCCGCCAATGCCGGCACGCCCTGCCGCAATGACAGCGCCGGGAACGTGATCGACGAAGACGACGGCATTGCCGCCTATGAACGTCTCGTGGAGCTTGCGCGGCTCGTGCCCGAGGACAATCAGGCGATGGATCCGGTCGCGGTGCTCGAGGCGCTTTCGGCGCCCGATACCAAGGCGAGCATCTCGCCCTATGTCGCCGGCTACGCGCTTTATGCGCGCGACGGGTTTCGCCACCACCGGCTCGGCTTCGCCGATATTCCGGGGCTGGGTGAGCGCGGGCCGGCGGGATCGGTGCTCGGCGGAACGGGCATCGCCGTCTCCGCCTTCAGCGAAAACCGTGATGCTGCGATCGACTATGCCTACTGGATTGCAAGCGGCCCGGTACAGGCGACGCTCTACGCAGGAGCCGGCGGTCAGCCCGGCCACGCCGACGCATGGAAAAGCCTTGAGGTGAACAGCGCCGTCAACGGCTTCTATCGCAATATCGCCGATACCGTGGCCCACGCCTATATGCGGCCGCGCCACAATGGCTATATCCGTTTTCAGCGCGAGGCCTCCGACGTTCTCAACGAGGCGTTGCGCACCGATGCGCCCGCCATCGCCGTTATCGGCCGGCTCAACAAGCTTTTCGAGGACAGTTTCTGATGTGAATTCCCGCGCCTGAAATCCGGTGCGGGAATTTTTGATTTACGTACATCAAACGGCGCGCTATAAGGGAGGCATAACAAGGTCCGGGCCGCGGACCGCGGAGGAAATTGCCAGGCGGGGGGAGACATGCGCCCGACAGTGCATGACATAGCCATCAAGGCAGGCGTCAGTCTGGCGACCGTGGACCGCGTCATGAATGGCCGGCCTGGCGTGCGCGAAAAGACGAAGGCAAAGGTCGAGGAGGCGATCCGCTCGCTCGGCTATGTCCGCGATGTCGCCGCCGCCAATCTCGCCAAGGGCCGGGTCTATCCTTTCACCTTCATTCTGCCGCTCAACGACAACGCCTTCATGGCGGAGCTGCGCGCGGCCGTCGAACAGGCCGGCGAACGCGGGCGGATCGAGCGGACCGAGATCAGCATCATCGACGTGCCGGCCTTCGATGGCGATGCGCTGGCGAAAGCGCTGATCGCGGCAGGTGAGGAAGAGCCGGCCGGCATCGCACTGGTCGCGGTTGACGCCGATCCGGTGCGCGCGGCCGTTGGCGCGCTGAAGAAGAAGGGCATCCCGGTCGTCACCCTGGTCTCCGATCTGGAGGACAGCGGCCGTGACCATTATGCCGGCGTCGACAATCAGGCGGCCGGCCGCACGGCCGCGACCCTGCTTGGCCGGTTCACTGGTCAGCGCGCCGGGCGCATCGCCATTCTCGTCGGCTCGTTTTCGGTGCGCGACCACCAGAACCGGCTTTCCGGGTTTTCCGAAGGCATGGCGCTCGATTTTCCGAACCTCGAACTGAGCCCACCGATGGAAGGCCGCGACGATGCGGCGGTTGCCGAACGGCTGGTGGACGAAGCGCTCGCCCGCGACCCGGATATCATCGGCATTTACAGCCTTGGCGCGGGCAATCGCGGCCTGATTGCAGCCCTTGAAAAGGCGCGCGCAAATGGCCGCGAAATCGTCACGATCGCGCACGAGCTTTCCGACCATTCGCGCTCAGCGCTCGAAAGCGGCCTGTTCGACGCGGTGCTGAACCAGGATGCCGGCCACGAGGTCAGAAGCACGATCCGGGTGCTGAAGGCCGAGGCCGACGGCCTGGCGGTGATCGCCGCGCAGGAGCGCATCCGCATCGACATTTTCATCAAGGATAATCTGCCCTGACGGGCGGGAAAGGGAAGAACGCCATGTATCTCGGGCTCGATCTCGGAACCTCCAGCCTGAAGGCCATGCTGATCGATGACGGCCAGAAGGTGATCGCCAGCGCCGATGCGCCGCTCTCGGTCGCGCGGCCACATCACGGCTGGTCGGAGCAGAACCCGGCGGACTGGATCGACGCCTGCCGGATCGCCGTCGGCCGTCTCGCCGAACGCCATCCGGGCGAACTTGCCGCGGTAAAGGGTATCGGCCTCTCCGGCCATATGCACGGCGCGACGATTCTTGACGGCGACGGCGAAGTGTTGCGCCCCTGCATTCTGTGGAACGACACGCGTTCCTATGTCGAGGCAGCCCAGCTCGACGACGATCCGCGTTTCCGCGCCATTACCGGCAATATCGTGTTTCCCGGCTTCACCGCCCCGAAACTGGTGTGGGTCAAGAAGAACGAGCCCGAGTTTTTCGGCAAGGTCGGCAAGGTGCTGCTGCCGAAGGATTATCTGCGTTACTGGCTGACCGGCGAATACATTTCCGAAATGTCGGATTCGGCCGGTACCTCCTGGCTCGATACCGCAAAGCGCGACTGGTCGGACGAGCTTCTCGCCGCCACCGATCTGTCCCGGTCGCAGATGCCGGCGCTGGTCGAGGGTTCGGAGGTCGGCGGCACGCTGAAATCCGCGCTCGCCGCCGAATGGGGCATGACCGGGCCGGTCGTGGTGGCCGGCGGGGCCGGCGACAATGCGGCATCCGCCTGCGGCATGGGCACGGTTGCCGATGGCGCGGCCTTCGTCTCGCTCGGCACGTCCGGCGTGCTGTTTGCCGCCAATGACCGTTACCGGCCCAAGCCCGAAAGCGCGGTCCACGCCTTCTGCCACGCGCTGCCCGGCACATGGCACCAGATGGGCGTGATCCTGTCGGCGACGGATACGCTGAACTGGTACGCCAAAATCACCGACAAGAGCCCGGCGGAGCTTTCCACCGAGGTTGGAGACACGCTGCAAGCACCTGGCGACGTCACCTTCCTGCCCTATCTTTCCGGCGAACGCACGCCGCACAATGACGCGGCGATCCGCGGCGCTTTCATCGGCCTCGCCCATGAAAGCGACCGCCCGGCCATGACCCGCGCGGTGATGGAAGGCGTCGCCTTTGCGCTCCGCGACAATCTCGAGGCGCTGCGCTCCGCCGGCACCGAGCTTTCAAGGATCACCGCGATCGGCGGCGGCTCGCGCTCGCGCTACTGGCTGAAGGCGGTGGCGACGGCGCTCGGCCTGCCGATCGACATCCCCGCCGATGGCGATTTCGGCGCGGCCTTCGGGGCCGCCCGGCTCGGCATGCTGGCGGCGACCGGCGGCGATCCGCTTTCCGTCTGCACCCCGCCGAAGACGGCGGAAACGGTGGAGCCGGAAACCGTGCACAAGGCCGCCTTCGAGGAGGCCTATCAGCGCTATCGCGCGCTCTATCCGGCGATCCGCGCCGTCACGAAAGCCTGACGCAACACACTGAAATGAACCCGGCATGCCCGCGCGGCAACCGGCCGGATTTGAGAATAACCGAATGGGAGAATTGATATGAGCACCGGTTTTTTCGGCGATATCGCCAAAATCAAATATGAAGGCCCGAACAGCGACAATCCGCTGGCCTTCCGGCATTACAACCCGGACGAGGTCGTCCTCGGCAAGCCGCTGAAGGAACATCTGCGCTTTGCCGTCGCCTACTGGCACTCGCTGGCTTGGGAGGGCGGCGACCCCTTTGGCGGGCGCACTTTCGACCGCCCCTGGTATGATGGCGGCATGGACAAGGCGAAGCTCAAGGCAGACGTCGCGTTTGAGCTGTTCTCGCTGCTCGGCGCGCCCTATTACTGCTTCCACGATGCCGACGTGCGCCCGGAAGGCGGCAATTTCGCCGAGAGCACGAAGAACCTCAACGAGATCGTAGATTACTTTGCGAAGAAGCAGGAAGAAACCGGCGTCAAGCTGCTGTGGGGCACGGCCAACCTGTTCTCCCACCGCCGCTTCATGTCCGGCGCGTCGACCAATCCCGATCCTGACGTGTTCGCCTACTCCGCCGCCACCATCAAGACCTGCATGGATGCCACCATGAAGCTCGGCGGCGAGAACTATGTGCTTTGGGGCGGTCGAGAGGGCTACGAGACCCTGCTGAACACCGATATGAGCCGCGAATTCGACCAGATGGCCCGTATGCTGTCGATGGTGATCGAGTACAAGCACAAGATCGGCTTCAAGGGCCAGATCCTGGTCGAGCCGAAGCCGCAGGAGCCAACCAAGCACCAGTATGATTACGACGTCGCCACGGTGTACGGCTTCTTGCAGAAATACGGGCTGGAGAAGGAAGTGAAGCTCAATATCGAGCAGGGCCACGCCATTCTCGCCGGCCACACTTTCGAGCATGAACTGGCACTTGCCCGCACGCTCGGCGTGCTCGGCTCGATCGACATGAACCGCAACGACTATCAGTCCGGCTGGGATACCGACCAGTTCCCCAATAATGTGCCGGAAATGGCGCTCGCCTATTACCAGGTTCTGCTGGCCGGCGGCTTCACCTCCGGCGGCACCAATTTCGACGCCAAGCTGCGCCGTCAGTCGATCGATCCGGCGGACCTGCTTTACGGCCATATCGGCGGCATGGATTGCTGCGCGCGCGGCCTGAAGGCCGCTGCCCGGATGATCGAGGACGGTGCGCTGTCAAAGCCGCTCGACGAGCGCTATGCCGGCTGGAACGGCGACACCGCAAAGAAGATGCTCTCCGGCGAAATGACGCTGGAAGACATCGCCGCCATGGTGGAGAAGGACGATATCAACCCCGAACCGAAATCGGGTCGCCAGGAATATCTGGAAAATATCGTCAACAAATATGTGTGACGGCTGACTGCCGGCGATTTGCCAAATACCGAAAAATGCGCAGGCCGGGCTTCGAAAGCTCGGCCTGCAGCGTTTTGGGGCCATGGACCTTTGCCGCCCGAGCGGCTATGGATTCGCCATGAAAAAAGACGATCACCTTTTCCTGATTGACGGCTCGGGCTTCATCTTCCGCGCCTTCCACGCGCTGCCGCCGCTGACGCGCAAATCCGATGGCCTGCCGGTGGGCGCGGTTTCCGGTTTCTGCAACATGCTGTGGAAGCTTCTGACCCAGGCGCGCGATACCTCCGTGGGGGTCACGCCGACGCACCTGGCCGTGATCTTCGACTATTCCTCGAAGACCTTCCGCAAGGAGATTTATCCGGATTACAAGGCCCACCGTCCGCCGCCGCCGGAGGATCTGGTGCCGCAATTCGCGCTGATTCGCGAGGCGACCCGCGCCTTCAACCTGCCCTGCATCGAGATGGAGGGTTTTGAGGCCGACGACATCATCGCCACTTATGCGCGGATGGCGGTGGAGGCAGGCGGCGACGCCACCATCATCTCCTCCGACAAGGATCTGATGCAGCTCGTCGGGCCCAAGGTGCACATGTATGACGGCATGAAGGACCGCCAGATCGGCGTGCCGGAAGTGATCGACAAATGGGGCGTGCCGCCGGAAAAGATGATCGACCTGCAGGCGCTGACGGGCGATTCGGTCGATAATGTTCCGGGCGTTCCCGGCATCGGACCGAAGACGGCGGCAACGCTGCTGGAGGAATTCGGCGATCTCGACAATCTGCTCGCCAATGCCGAGCAGATCAAGCAGAACAAGCGCCGCGAAAACATCATCGCCAACCGCGAGCTGGTGTTGGTGTCGCGCCAACTTGTGACGCTGAAGCAGGACTGCCCGGTCGATGTGCCGCTCGATGCGCTGTCGCTGGAGCCGCAGGATGGGCCGAAACTGGTCTCCTTCCTGAAGGCGATGGAGTTCAACTCGCTGACGAGGCGCGTGGCCGAGGCCACCGGCGCCGAGGCGCAGGCGATCGAGGCGGCGCCCGTCAATGTCGAGTGGGGGGCTGAAGCGCACGGGCCGGATCTCGATCCGGGGGATGGTACGGCATCGGCCGCCGCCCCCGCGCCCGGCGCGACCGACGGCAAGCGCCCGGCCGATCTTGCCGCGGCGAGGGCCGCGCGCTTTGCTTCGCTGCCGATCAAGCACGAAAATTACGAGACGATCCGCGATCTCGTCACGCTGGAAGGCTGGCTGGAAACGGCGCGCGAGCGCGGACTTGTCGCCTTCGACACCGAGACCACCTCGCTCGACGCGATGCAGGCCGAACTCGTCGGCTTCTCGCTGGCGCTTTACGACGAGGATGCCGCCGATGACGGCGCGGTGATCCGCGCGGCCTATGTGCCGCTCACCCACAAGGCCGGGCAGGACGATCTGCTCGGCGGCGGGCTTGCCGAGGGGCAGATCCCGTTCGACGCTGCACTTGCGGCGCTGAAGGGCCTGCTCGAGGACGAGGCGGTTCTGAAGATCGCCCAGAACCTCAAATATGATTATCTTGTCATGCTGCGCCACGGCATCACGGTGAAGAATTTCGACGATACCATGCTGCTCTCCTATGTGCTCGATTCGGGTATGGGCGCGCATGGCATGGATGCGCTCTCTGAAAAATGGCTCGGCCACCAGCCAATCCCCTACAAGGAGGTTGCCGGTTCCGGCCGCAACATGGTCACCTTCGACCATGTCGATATCGACCGCGCCACGGCTTATGCCGCCGAAGATGCCGATGTGACGCTCAGGCTCTGGCTGGTGCTCAAACCCCGGCTTGCCGCCGAACGGGTGATGACCGTCTATGAGCGGCTCGAACGGCCGCTGCTGCCGGTGCTTGCCCGCATGGAAGAACGCGGCATCTCCGTCGACCGGCAGATCCTGTCGCGCCTTTCCGGCGAACTGGCGCAGAAGGCGGCGGCGCTCGAGGATGAAATCAACGAACTGGCGGGCGAGAAATTCAATATCGGCTCGCCCAAGCAGCTTGGCGATATCCTGTTCGGCAAGATGGGGCTTCCCGGCGGCAAGAAGACCAAGAGCGGGCAATGGTCCACCGCCGTGCAGGTGCTGGACGATCTGGCGGCCCAGGGCCTGCCGCTGCCGCGCCGCATTGTCGACTGGCGGCAGATGACCAAGCTGAAATCGACCTATACCGATGCGCTGCCGGGCTATATCCACCCTCAGACCAAGCGCGTCCACACTTCCTATTCGCTGGCCTCGACCACGACCGGGCGGCTCTCCTCCTCGGAGCCGAACCTGCAGAACATTCCGGTGCGCACCGCGGAGGGCCGCAAGATCCGCACCGCCTTCATCGCCAATCCGGGCCACAAGCTGCTGTCGGCGGACTACAGCCAGATCGAGCTTCGCGTGCTAGCCCATGTCGCCGATATTCCGCAGCTCAAACAGGCCTTTGCCGATGGCATCGACATCCATGCCATGACGGCATCGGAAATGTTCGGCGTGCCGGTGGAAGGCATGCCGGGCGATGTGCGCCGGCGCGCCAAGGCGATCAATTTCGGCATCATCTACGGCATTTCCGCCTTCGGCCTTTCCAACCAGCTCGGCATCGAGCGCTCTGAGGCAAGCGACTATATCAAGCGCTATTTCGAGCGTTTCCCCGGCATTCGCGACTATATGGACGCCACCAAGGAACGGGCGCGCGATGTCGGCTATGTGGAGACGATTTTCGGCCGCAAGATCCACTACCCGGAGATCAAATCCTCCAACCATCAGGTCAGAAGCTTCAACGAACGCGCCGCCATCAACGCGCCGATCCAGGGCTCGGCCGCCGATATCATCCGCCGCGCGATGACCCGGATCGAGCCGGCGCTCGGCGAAGCGGGGCTTGGCGAGCGGGCGAAGATGCTGCTTCAGGTCCATGACGAACTGATTTTCGAGGTCGAGGATGACGCCGTCGACGCGACCCGCGCCGTGATCGTCGAGATCATGGAAAACGCCGCCATGCCCGCCGTCTCGATGGCGGTTCCGCTCAAGGTCGATGCCCGCGCCGCCCATAACTGGGACGAGGCGCACTGAGTTTTTGAAGAAGGAACGGACATGAATCCTGCACTCGCGGCCTATGGCGCGCTCGGTATCGCGATCGTCTGCGAGGTGGTCGGTTCCACCCTTCTGCAGAAATCCTACGGCTTTACCCGGCTGTTGCCGACGATCGGCGTCGCGGTGTTCTACATCATCGCCTTCTTCTGCCTGTCGCAGGCGCTGAAGACGATCCCGCTCGGCGTCGCCTATGCGATCTGGGCCGGGCTCGGCATCGTGCTGACGGCGGCCGTCAGCGTTGTCGTCCTGCGCCAGAATCTCGATCTCGCCGCCTGGGTCGGCATCGCCATGATCGTTGGCGGCGTGCTGGTGATGAATCTTTTCTCCAACGCCGCCGGCCACTGACAGCGCAATCGTCGAAATTTTGCTTCAGATTACTGATTTGTAACGAAACGGGGCCCCCGCGTCCCTTGAATCGACACATTTCGAAGTACATCTAATAACCAACGGCGCTTGATCACGCCGCTGTTCGAAGAAGGCCCGTCCCCCGCCTCTTCGGACAAAAGGACAAAGGCTCCATCCCCCTCTCCGGCCTTTGTCCAAAAAAGCAGCCGCCATGGTCAGTCCCCCCCTCCAGGCCATGGCGGCTTTTTCTTTGCCCGCTTCTCGCCCTGATCGAGGTTTTCAATCGCTGCCTGCTGGCCTATGGTCCTGCCAGTGATTTGCCCGCCTACCGGAGGTTTCCCATGACCCAGCTCGACGCTATCTTGAAGCGCGCCGACGACAACCTGCCCTCAAGCCTCGACAAGCTGTTCGCCCTGCTGCGAATTCCGTCGATTTCCACCGATCCGGCCTACAAGGAAAAATGCGCTGAAGCCGCCGACTGGCTGGTCGCGGAATTGAAGACGCTCGGCTTTCTGGCAGAAGCCCACAAGACCAAGGGCCATCCGATGGTGGTGGCGACCAGCGAGAATGCGCCGGAAGGCGCGCCGCATGTGCTGTTTTACGGCCATTACGACGTTCAACCCGTCGATCCGCTGTCGCTGTGGGAAGACGATCCCTTTGACCCCAAGGTCAAGGATAGTGCGGCTGGCACCAAGGTGATCACCGGGCGCGGCACCAGCGATGACAAGGGCCAGTTGATGACCTTCCTCCAGGCCTGCCGGGCCTATCGTGAGGAAAATGCCGAACTGCCGGTCAAGATCACGATCATGTTCGAGGGCGAGGAGGAATCCGGTTCGCCCTCGCTGCCGGCCTTCATCGAGGAGCATGGCGACCTGATCAAGGCCGATTTCGCGCTGGTCTGCGATACCGGCATGTGGGACCGTGAAACGCCGGCGATCGCCGCCACGCTGCGCGGTCTGGTAGGCGACGAGGTGGTGATCACGGCTGCCGACCGCGATCTCCATTCCGGCTTCTTCGGCGGCGCTGCCGCCAATCCGATCCATATCCTCGCCGATATCCTCGCCGGCCTTCACAACGAGAATGGCCGGGTGACGCTGCCCGGCTTCTATGACGGCGTCGAGGAAACGCCGGAGGAAGTAAAAAAGGGCTGGGAGCAGCTTGGCGAGACCGACCAGCGTTTTCTTGGCGAAATCGGCCTCTCCAAGCCGGCCGGCGAAAAGGGCCGCTCGGTGCTGGAACTGACCTGGACCCGCCCAACGGCCGAGGTCAACGGCATTACCGGCGGCTATACCGGCGAGGGCTTCAAGACGGTGATCGCCGCTCAGGCCTCCGCCAAGGTCTCCTTCCGCCTCGTCGGCCAGCAGGACCCAGTGAAAATCCGTGAAAGCTTCCGCGCCTATGTGCGCTCGAAACTGCCGGAAGATTGCAGCGCGGAGTTCCACCCCCATGGCGGTTCGCCGGCAATCCAGCTCGATTACAACGCGCCCTTCCTGAAGAAGGCGCAGGCGGCTCTTTCGCAGGAATGGCCAAAGCCTGCGGTGGTGATCGGCATGGGCGGCTCGATCCCGATCGTCGGCGATTTCCAACGCAAACTCGGCATGGATTCGCTGCTGGTCGGCTTCGGCCTCAACGACGACCGCATCCATTCACCCAACGAGAAATACGAACTGACGTCCTTCCACAAGGGCATCCGCTCCTGGATCCGGATCCTCGACGCGCTTTCGCGCTGAGGGGGCTCTCAGTTCATAATCTCTCCCCTTGAGGGAGAGATGCCTCGACAGGGGAAGAGAGGGGTGAACCCTTTCGGCAAAATCGGAGCTTGGGGCTTATGTCCATACCCCTCTCTGTCGCTTTCGCGACATCTCCCCCTCAAGGGGGGAGATTGTTGGCTGCATGAGCCTTGCACAAAACCGGCTCTTGAGTGGTCGGTCAGCATCAAAGCAAACCGGCACAAGAAGCTGACAGCTTCCAGGATTACGAAACCGATCGTGTGAAACCCGGCCCCGTTCAGCCTGCGTTAACCCTCTATGATATCTTTTGCCGCAATGCGTCTGCCGCAACACGCGCGCCTTAATACCACCTTAAAGTGGTCGGGTTAGAACCGGAGACGGAAACGAAAGGCGCCGATGGCTCCGTAATGGCAAGCAAGAAGAACAAGCGCGAAAGAACTGAACCCTCGCTTTTCGGCCTTGGCGGCGGGGCGCCGGCGAAGCCTGCGAAGAAGAAGCGGAAGAAGTCGAAGAAGAAGGCGCGCGCCGCGTCCGGCGGCGGTTTGATGCGCGTCTTCCGCTTCGTGTTCTACTGGGGCATGGTCGCCGCCGTCTGGGGCGCGATCGCCGTTATCGGCATCGTCATCTATTACGGCTCCAAACTGCCGCCCGTCGATGAATGGGCGGTGCCGGACCGCGCGCCCAACGTCAAGATCGTCGCCACCGACGGATCGCTGATCGCCAATCGCGGCGCGACCGGCGGCGAGGCGCTGTCGCTCGACGAGATGTCGCCCTTCATACCGATGGCCGTCGTCGCCATTGAGGACCGGCGCTTCTATTCCCATTTCGGCGTCGACCCGATTGGCATCACCCGCGCCATGATCACCAATCTCCAGCATGGCGGTCTCGTACAGGGCGGCTCGACCCTGACCCAGCAACTGGCCAAGAACGTGCTGCTCTCCCATGCCCAGACGCTGGAGCGCAAGGTGCAGGAAGCGCTGATGGCGCTGTGGCTGGAGCATGAATATACCAAGGACCAGATCCTGGCGATGTATCTGAACCGGGTCTATTTCGGGTCCGGCGCCTATGGCGTGGAGGCGGCCTCGCAGCGCTATTTCGATAAATCCGCCCGCGACGTAACGCTTGGCGAGGCGGCGCTGCTGGCGGGCCTTCTGAAAGCGCCCTCGCGGCTTTCGCCCGCCCGCGATCCGGAGGCGGCGGAAGAGCGCGCCCAGGTGGTGCTGGCCGCCATGCACGACCAGAACATGATCGACGACAGCGATATGGCGACCGCCATGTCGCGCGAGCCGACGCGCGCGCCAAGCTACTGGACCGGACCGGAAAACTACGTCGCCGATATGGTGATGCAGCGTCTTGAGCCGATGATCGGCGAGGTCACGACCGATATCGTGGTCGCCACCACCATCGATCCCGGTCTCGAGCGCGCCGCCGGCGAAAGCCTGAAGAGCGCGCTTGACACCAACGGCGAGAAGGACCGGGTGGAGCAGGGGGCGCTCGTTTCCGTCGATGCCACCGGCGCGATCCGGGCGTTGGTCGGCGGGCGCGATTATTCGAAGAGCCAGTTCAACCGCGCCGTCACCGCCAAGCGCCAGCCGGGCTCGGCCTTCAAGCCATTCGTCTATGCCGCGGCACTCGAAATCGGCGACCGGCCGGGCTCGGTCAGAAACGACGCGCCGATCACCATCGATGACTGGACGCCGGAAAACTACGAGAAGACCTATTCCGGACCGATGACGCTGACCAATGCGCTGGCGCATTCCGTCAACACCATCGCCGCCCAACTGGTGATGGAGGCAAGCCCCGGGTATGTCGTCGACGTCGCCCACCGGCTCGGCATCACTTCGGATATCACCGCCAATGCCTCGCTGGCGCTCGGCACGTCCGAGGTTTCGCTCTTGGAACTGACCGGAGCCTATACCCCCTTCATGAATGGCGGCTTCAAGGCGACGCCCTATCTGATCGAAAGCGTGAAGACCGCGGGCGGAAAGGCGCTTTACCGGGCCGTGCCGCCCGCGCCTGAGCGGGTGCTGTCGCCACAGACCGCGGCGAACATGAACGGCATGCTGATGCGGGTGGTGACCGAGGGCACCGGCAAGGCCGCGCAGATCCCCGGCTGGCAGGTCGCCGGCAAGACCGGCACCACGCAATCCTCCCGCGATGCGCTGTTCGTCGGCTTCACCGCCAATCTGACCACCGGCGTCTGGGTTGGCAATGACGACAATTCCCCGATGCGCCACGTCACCGGCGGCAAACTGCCGGCCCGGATCTGGCAGGATTACATGGCGAAGGCGCATCATGGACTGAAGCCGCAACCGCTTTATGGCGGCGGCAGGTTGATCGAGCCGAGGGCTGCGCCGCCGGCAAATGACAATGATCCGAAGACGCTGGTCGAGCTTCTCGGCCAGCTCGGAGAGGAGAGGCAGCCCGCCGCCGAAACGCCCTCCGCGCCGAAGCGGCGAACCCTGATGCAGATTCTCGGCGGAGGGTGAGGACGGCGAGTGCGATGCGTGCTTCCGTGACGATCTGACAACAGGATGACGTCTGGCGGACCTGCGGTTCGATCCGGTCTTCACGCCGGGCGCTCGTACTGAGAATCAGGCCGGTGTGCCAGCTCGGTTTTATCGCAAGGGCCCCTTCGCCAACGGGCTTTGACCCGTGAAAATGCCTGAGCGATACATTTCCTGTATCGGATGAGAAGATATTCCGTCTTTTCATTTTCGCTATCGGGTAGACAATAGGGGCAAGGCGACGGGAGCACCGGCCCGGGTCATCCGGTCCCCGCCGCAGGAGGAGTTGCGGTATTACGTTCGGAATTCACGGCAAGGCGCCTGGCGGCGGTTAACCCGCCGATCGAGGGGCTGCTCGTTTTCCGAAGCCGCAAGTTGATTGCCTGACGGCCGCAATGCGGTTGCAGCCGTTCGAGTGGCGTCACCGGGGGCGAAATGACGGATAGATCCGAATTACAACCCGAATTTCCGACGAGCGAAGGCGGCGCGTCTGCCGTTGTCGGGGATCCGTTCTCCCGCGCATTGCGGGTCGTGGGCATGGCGCTCGCCGCGCTGATTGCGCTCAACACAATCTACGTTGCCTATGCGGGTCAGGTCGTGGGCCTCGAACTGTTGCGGTCAGGGTCGCTTTTCGTCTGCGCAGCGATCGTTGTCTTCACCACGCCCCTTGCGCAGAACCTTCGCGTTAAGGCCAGACCTGCCGTCTATGCGTTGTGGGCTATCGATGTGCTGCTCCTGGCGAACCTTGCCTATGCCTGCTTCAATTTCCTGAACAAGATCTACGACATGGAGAACCTTGTCGCGGTCTTCTCGCCGGTCGATCGCGGGACGGCGCTGGTTGCCGTGCTGACACTGATCGAACTGACGCGCCGGACCTTCGGCGGCGTCCTCGCAAGCGTCGGGCTGATCACGCTCGCCTATTGCCTGTTCGGCGCGAACCTGCCGTGGATATTCCATCACTCCGGCTTCAGTCTGGAAATGACCATGGAAATCCTGTGGTTCGGTGTTCAGGGTATTTTCGGCGATCCCGTGGGGATCGTCATCCTGCTGATTTTCATCTTCATCGTATTCGGTGCATTGCTTGAGGGCACCGGCGCCGGCGAGGTGATGATCCGCATGGCTCTGGCCGCAACCGCCCGCACCCGCGGCGGTCCCGCCCATGCGGCGATCATAGCCTCAGGCGTCTTCGGCATGTCGTCGGGCTCCGTGGTCGCCAATGTGGTCGGCACGGGGGTAGTGACGATCCCGCTGATCAAGAAAAGAGGCTTCAAGGGCAATTTCGCCGGCGCGGTCGAGGCCGCCGCCTCCACCGGCGGGCAATTGATGCCGCCGGTCATGGGGGCTGCGGCATTTCTGATGGTCAGCCTCGTCGGCGTTCCCTATCGCACGATCTGCATCGCCGCCCTGATCCCGGCGCTTCTCTACTATGGCAATCTCTTTCTGGCCGTGGTGCTGGAATCGCGACGGCTTGGGCTGGAGCCAACGCCACGGGCTGAGCGCCGCAAGATCGAGAGACGCGACTGGGTGCAATCGCTGATGTTCTTCATCCCGATTGGCGCCATTGCCGTCACGCTCGGGATCGGCTTCTCGCCTTCGATGGCCGGCTTCTGGGCCGTGGTTACCGCCGTCATATCGGGGCTCATGTTCAACAAGACGCTTCGTCAGCGACCCTGGCGACTCGTCGAGGCCTTGGCCCGGGGCGGCGTCGCCGGGGCCCGGATCATGATGGCCGTCGGCACGATCGGCGTGTTGATCGGAGTATTCAATCTCACGGGTCTCGGCCTGAAGTTCGCCACGCAGATTGCGTTGCTTGGCGATCACTCGCTGTTTATCGCGCTGGTGCTGGCGGCGCTCTCGTGCCTGATTCTGGGGATGGGCATGCCCACCTTGCCGGCCTATCTCATTATCGTTCTGGTCCTGGGTGTGGGGATCAGGAAACTCGGCGTGCCGGATCTTTCGATCCACCTGTTCGTCTTCTATTTCGGCGTGCTGTCGGCGGTGACGCCACCAGTGGCGCTGGCGGCCGTGGCGGCTGCCCCGATTGCGGGGGCGGAACCGGTGCGCACCGGCATCAACGCGCTGAAGCTGTCCCTGGTCGGCTTCATCGTTCCCTTCATGTTTATCTATGAACCGACAATTCTTCTTGTCGTATCGGACTTTCACCTGCCGGAATTCCTGTGGGCGATGGGCCGGCTGTGTTTTGCGATCTGGCTGCTGGCGACAGGCTTCATCGGTTTCGCAACGACGCCGCTGCCGTACTGGTCGCGTATTCTTCGCCCGTTGGTCGGGATCGCCGTCATTGCAACACACACCGAACTTCAACTGGCCGGCATAGCGGCCGGAATCGCCTTGACGAGCCTGGAGTTTATCGGCGCCCGCAAACCAGCAGGTGCGCCATGATGTGATGCCACTGAAAGAAACCAAGTCTGTCAAAGGGAGGAAACAGACATGAAACGACGTGATTTTCTTGCCGCCGTCTCGGCGCTCGGGGCGATCGTGCCATTGAGGGGCGGTTTCGCGCAATCCAAGACCTTTCTGACGATGGATGGCTTTCCGCCGGGATCGTCCGCCGGCCAGCTCAGCATCGCGTTCTCGCAGATCGTGCAGAAATATCTGCCGGTAGAAATCCAGGTTTCCGTCGGCAAACCATCGACAAAATCGGCCCTGGATGCAGCCCAGGACAAGGTCGACCTGTTCGTCAGCGCGCCATCGATAAACCAGTACATGAAGACCCAGACGGCAATGTTCGCGAAGGTCGAGAACGCGCCGGAAATGGTGACCAATCTCCGCAATATCCTGGCCTACAAGATCGGCGAACTCCACATCGTCGCCTACGCGGATTCGGGCATCACGAAGCTTGAGGATTTCAAGGGCAAGAAGGTTTTTCTGGGCCCGCCGGGAAGCGCGGCGACCAGTGTCTATCTGAACATGGTGGAAGCCGCGACCGGTCTCGTTGCCGGGGAGGACTACGAGGTCATGCGCTATGACTGGCAGTCGGCCGAAACGGCGTTTCTCGACCGGCAGATGGATGTCTATATGATCGCGACCTACCTGCCGAGCCCCTCGATCCAGCAGTTTGCCATGGTCAACCCGATCCGGCTGATCGGATTGAGCGAGGAACAACTGGCGAAGCCGGGAATGAAGGCTGTGCTCGATCTTCCGGGCCGAACCGTCGAGGTGATCCCGGCGGGTTCCTACGAAAACCAGGTCAACAGCGAAGACATCGTGACGCTCGGCACCTGGGGCAGTCTCGATACCAACAAGTGGCTGGACGAGGAAATGGTCTATGCGATGACCGGCGCGGTTTTCGACCACCTCGCCGAATTCCAGTCCACCGCAGCATGGATGAGCTCGATCAACAGGAATACCGTCTTTACCAAGGGCAACATCCCTCTGCATATCGGGGCTTACCGCTATTACAAGGAAAACGGGTTCGACATCCCGGCGGATCGCATTCCCCCCGAAGCGTGACGGCGCGAGAGCGTCGATGCGGGCGGGGCTGGTCCTTGCCCACTGTATCCGGCGCCCGGCATGGAAAACGGCGGGGTGCCGCAACAGCTCGGCATCGGAAAATCCGGCGTGAGGTTTTGCGGGCCGCGCAATCGCCTGACGTTGCTTTGGGAGGAGCACGGCCATGGACGCAATCGAGACTGCCGGTCTGATACGCAGCGGCAGGATGTCGGCCCGTGAGGCCGTGGAAGAAGCTATCGGGCGGGCCAAACAGATCGATCGCCAGATCAACGCAATCGTCTGGCAGCGTTTCGATGCAGCGCTCGAAGACGCGCGGTCGGGCCGGTTCAATGAAGCGGGGCCGCTGGCGGGCGTGCCGACGCTGCTGAAGGACTTCGCCACGCCGGCCGCGGGCGAACCGGAGATCGAGGGCAACAGGGTTCTGCGGGATATGGGTTTGACCGCTTCCGTGGATAGCAGTGTGGTTGCGAGGCTGCGGAAGGGAGGGCTGATTTCGCTCGGCCGCTCGCATTCTCCGGAATTCGCCGTTGGCAAGGCCGGCGCCGCCTGCGAGACGGAAGCATTCGGGGCGACCCGAAATCCCTGGCGGCCCGAACTTTCGACCATGGGGTCGAGCGGCGGCGCGGCGGCCGCGGTGGCAGCGGGCATTGTGCCGGTGGCGCATGGCAATGATGCCGGCGGCTCGATACGGATGCCGGCCAGCGCCTGCGGCATTGTCGGGCTGAAGCCTTCCCGCGGACGGATATCCTGGGGCCCGCTCGCCGGCGAAGTGCGCAATGGCGCGGCGACCCAGGGCATGCTGACCCGCACCGTGCGCGACGCGGCGTTGACGCTGGATATCCTGTCCGGATACGAAACCGGCGACCACTATACCGCCCCGCCGCCCGAACGCCCGTTTCTGGAGGAAATCGGTCGCGAGCCGGGTTCGTTGCGGATCGGCTTTTGCGCCGATCTGCCGGACGGGGTGGTCGATCCACCCTGTATCTCGGCCGTCAAAAAGGCGGTCTCATCGCTGTCGGCTCTGGGACATCATGTGGAACGGGCGCATCCGGACGCCTATTTCGAGCGTCAGGCGCTCCTGAACCATCGGGCCTATGTTGGCGCTTGCCTCGCCTCGACGCTCGATGGATACCGGGATCGCATCGGGCGTGAATGGACGGCCGACGACATGGAAGATGGAAGCTGGCTGGCCTATCAGCAGGGCAAGGCGCTTTCGGCTGCGGATTATCTGCGTATCGTCCGCGAGACCAATCAATACGCCCGCCGGCTGGCCTCCTGGTGGGAAGAGGACGCCGGCTTCGACCTCCTGGTGACGCCGACCCTTTCCGCCCCGCCGCCTGCGATCGGCTATCTGACCGAGGGAGACTATTCCGAACGCCGGAACCGATCGCGAAACCTTGTCGCCTTCACCGTTCAGTCCAACATTTCGGGCCAGCCCGCCATTTCGCTGCCGCTTCACTGGACGGACGACGGCATTCCGATCGGCGTGCAGCTCGTCGCGCGGTTCGCCGCGGAGGCTCTGCTGATAAGAGTGGCAGCGCAGTTAGAACAGGCGCTCCCCTGGGCGGACCGGTATCCGGCCATCTATGCCGCATGACGGACGGCTTCGGTCAGATCGCGTGAAGGGCTCTGGATCATCGGGCGGTTAATCTGAACCGCCCGATTATCCAGCTCTTTGTTTCGACGCATCGGGTTATCAAAACCGGATTCCACTTTTCGCCCGATGCTCTATGACGTCATGCTGCGCTCGAACCGCCGGTCGCGCGCCCTGAGCAGCCGGCGGGCCTTCTGGATCAGCCGCCGCTTGCGGGCCTCGCCGGCGGTCTCCGCCCAGGGCGTGCGGTTGCGGTAATCCCAGTAGAGCTCGGTGAAAGGGTGGGTGCATTTGGTGTGCCAGGGCTTTTTGACGTCGGTGAAATGCACGATCGAGGGCGCCCGCGCCGCCTCATAGGCCTCCTCCTCGCTGTAGGCGGGCTCCAGCGGATTGGCGCGATAGATGCGCGTGCCGGCGTTCCACGACAGCGGCAGGGTTTTCGTGTCGTTTTCGAACAGGATGTTCAGCAGGTCCTGATCCTGCGAGACGATATAGGGGCCCTTCTTGCGAAAGGCCGAAAGCACGTCTTCCGCGATATCCATCTCCCGGAACCGGGCGATGTCGAATACCATCACGCCGGCATTGAAATAGCGGTGGTCGGCCGAAAGCTGCAGCCGGCGCGCCTGGTGGAAGCCGGCGTCATCCGGCGCGCCGGCGACGGGATGGCCTTCGAGATCGATATCCCAGAGGTTTTCGAGCGGTTCGACGACGATCGTGTCGGCGTCGATATAGATGGCCTTGTCCACGTCCTCCGGCAGGTAGCGGTGCATGACCAGCCGGTAATAGGTGGCGATTGAGACATAGTCGCGGTTGAGCGGAAGAAACCGCAGGTCGCGGTCATCGATATCGATGAATTCGAGCCGGCCGCCGGCCGCCGTGACCGTTTCGGCAAGCTTGGACCGGCTCGCCTCGGAAATATTGCCGCCATTCAGGATGAAAAAACGCAGCCGACCGGGCGTTTCAGTTGTCTTCAGGGCGGAGAGCATCGTGACGGCGGCGTGGGGCGCGTAGCGGTCGTCAACGGAGAGCACGACATTGATGTCGTCTCCCTCATCCGTCGCGCGCGCGACGACGGCGTCTCGCTTCATCCGTGCGGATTCAAGCACCTCTTCGGGGGCCACTGGCGGGCGGGGCCGCATGCCCCAGGTCAGCGGCAGTTCCCGCGCTCTGGCATCGTGAACCGCCTTGGCGTAGTGCACATAGGCGTTGGTCAGATATTCCGACAGGAAGCCCCAGATTCTCTTCTGGTAGGGGTCGTAGTCACTGGTATCGATCCGCTGTTCCGCCGTTTCCAGCGTCTCGAACAGGAAATCGCAATACTCCTGAAACAGCGGTTTGCGCATCACGGTGATGCTGTTGAAGAACACTCGGCGTCCCGCCAGCACCTGCACCAGAAACGGATAGATCGCCGGGAAACGGGCCTTCACGATCTCCTCGACGATTTCCATGTCCTTGGCGTGATGCTGATGGGCATAGAACGCGCCGGCCGACATCGGCACCTCGGTTAGGCCCGGCAGATAGATATCGCGCATCTGCGGCGTCAGGATATCTGCGCCCTCGCAGGCCTTCTCGATGAGATCGTCCTTCCAGCCGTAGCGCTCGATCTCGCGCGCCGTGACCTCGGAAAAGGCAAGGCGCTTCGGCGGCTTTTCGGCAAACACCAGCAGCCGGCGATAATGCATCATCCCGTAGACCTCGGCATCAACATTGTGCCGCATCCAGTAAAGCGCCGTCAGTTCATTCCAGCTGACGTTCTTCTCCGAGATATTGACGCCGGTATCATCTCCGATCGCGTCGGGAAACGCATGCCGCCCCAGCGCGCGGCCGGCCTGGATCGGGTTGAGATAACCAGTTTTGATCAACGGCGCCGCTTTGAAATAGACGACGGAGATGAAGATGTTTTTCGAGGTCATGAGGATTCGCATCCTTGCTTGCCGCTTGCTTCGTAAGTGAGGTTTATCAGTTGCCATTTTTCTTGACGTTTGAAGCCAGCCGGATAACCCAGATATGCCGAAGCTCATATGCTAGGAAAACGAACGTCCAAAAACCTTCCGAGTTGGTTGCGGTAACTCTTAAGCTGAGCTAGAGATGGCCGGAATTGCAATGGGCCCGATCTGCAAAAAATATAAGGCTTTGTAAATGAAAGAATGCATCTTGGTTACTGGGGGAGCCGGTTTTATCGGTTCAGCGTTAAGTAAATTTCTTGTTGAAGATCGGCAATCAGTTGTAGCCCTTGACAGCTTCTTGGATCAAGTTCATCCGTCTGGAATCCCTTCCGAGTTTTTGCATCCTGACGTCATATTGCTCAAGCGGGATGTCACCGAACGCGATACTTGGGAAAGCTTTCTGGACGAATACGACCCAAAAACTGTTGTTCATTTGGCCGCTGAGACAGGGACTGCACAGTCGTTGACCGAAAGTGTTCGCCATTCCAGAGTGAATGTTCTAGGCACATCGGAAATGCTTGATGCATTTTCGAGGCGGGGGCGCAAGCCCGATAGGATCGTCCTGGCGTCAAGCCGTGCCGTCTATGGCGAGGGCGTTTGGCGCGATCGGGAAAGCGGCCGGACGTTTCTGCCGAGTCCGCGCAGTCATGCGCAGCTTGCGGCGGGCAAGTGGGATCCGCTTAGCCCTAACCAAGGCCAAGTAGAGGCTTTGAGGCATCACGCCGCTACTGTTCCCGCGAACCCGACGAGTATTTACGGAGCAACCAAACTCACCCAGGAGCATATTCTGAAAGCCTGGTGTGGAGCATTTGGCGTACCTCTTGCGATCCTGCGCCTCCAGAACGTTTATGGCGAAGGGCAGTCGCCGCATAATTCATATACAGGCATCATAAATATCTTTCATAAGCTTGCTCATTCAAAGCAAGCCATACCGGTATATGAAGATGGTCAAATTGTTCGCGATTTCGTGCATATTGATGATGTCGTGCGGGCAATATTGGCCTCGCTGGGAGGAGCGGCAGATGATCGAGGAGCTATCGACGTTGGATCCGGGTTAGCTACATCCATCCTTGATGCAGCCCGCATCATTGCAGAAATGCATGGAGCGCCTGAACCCGTCATCTGCGGCAAGTTTCGGGACGGAGATGTGCGTAGCGCATGCGCCGATATCTCCGAGCTTGTTTCTCTGGGCGTTGTTCCCTCCGTTGATTTTGAGGAAGGCAGCCGCCGGGTGGGGCAATGGTTGGTTACCCAGCGTCATATATAACCTATGTTGGTTTTGATGCGTTCCTCTACTTCTAAAGGTTATTCTTGTCATGCCTATTTCAACTGAGCGCTCCCGTCCGACCCGGGATGCAGTAATGCAGGTGCAATCAATTGTATACGGACTGGGTCTGAAAGAAATTGAGAGGACCCTCGAGAGTCTGTCTCGAGGGTTCGAGTTAGCTCATACGGACGGCGTGCTGAAAAGCCTGCGTTTTTTTATGGGAGACACATCCTCTGAGCGCTGCATTTCGGATATCGATCTCGATTCCTTACGTCGGCGATTTGGTGACGCGATAGAGATCGATTACCACTTTTTCAACAAGAATGTTGGCTCTGCGGCGGGGCATAACTATCTCGCCGAACACGCGGAGTCTGACTACCTTATGATACTGAATCCCGATGTAGTTGTTTCCCCACGTCTTTTGCAGCGAATGATTGCTCCATTTGAATCTCGCTCTGTAGGGATGACCGAAGCTAAGCAGCTTCCTATCGAACATCCGAAAGATTATGATCCCCGTACAGGCGAAACATCTTGGGCAACCACAGCCTGTGCTGTTACACCCACGGATTTCTTCCGTGAGCTTCAAGGATTCGATTCAGACACTTTCTTCCTCTACTGTGACGACGTGGATTACTCTTGGCGTGTTCGGGAAGCGGGCAAGAAAGTTATTTTTTTGCCAGATGCTATCGCATTTCACGATAAGCGGTTAGGGCAGAGCGGGGCGTGGAAGCCGTCCTCAGCGGAGATTTATTATTCGGCACAGGCATCACTGCTCATGGCTTATAAATGGTCGAATCAAAAGCTGCTGAACAAGTTACTTTCTTTATACGAGAGCGGCCCAGAGCACGAGAGGGCTGCGTTCGAGTACTTCAGGAAAAAGCAGGAAAGTAATGCACTGCCTGAACCTCGGGATAAGTCTAATCGCATCGCGACGTTCGAAGGCTTCATGTACGCTAAACATCGGTATGCGCTATGATTTTTAATAGCAACACTCTCTACGATCACGCCTTCGAGTCCGATAATGTTTATGGTCATGCCCTCGATTTGCTCGACGAATTTGCGGAGCGCGTGGCAGATCTCCCTTCCGAGGGAGTGCATCTGGATCTTGGTTGCGGGTTTGGGCGCATCGCTGAACCGCTAACCGAGCGCTTCAATGTGACCTATGTTGGGGTAGACGGGGACGACCGTGGGTTAGAGTCGCTTGCTTCGCGAGGCTTTGAGACTCACAAGATTTTTTTCGGATCAGAGGGTCGGCTGCTTCAAGATTTGGAGGGCCTGCTGAACGGACGCCGATTGTGCTCCTTAACCATGTTGGACACACTCGAACACCTGCCAAACGGGACGGAAGTTCTCAATGTTATTCGTACTTTGATTGCTAAGTCCGCTTGCCCGGCGGTTATCAGCGTGCCGAATGTGGCGCACCGCGACATCGGCTTCAAGCTGGCGATGGGAGAATGGGACTATACTGAAGACGGCCTTTTGGATCATACCCATTGCCGTCTTTTCAACCAACGAGGTTTGGACCGGTTTCTTCGGCATTCCGGCCTGCAGACGGTTGCACGAAAGCCTGTGCGACGCTTTAGGAGCGATCAAGCTTATCCGGCAGGGCATCCGGCAGTTTCCGCCGGCTCTACGCTCAACGAAATCCTCAGCTATGTCAGGCAGGGCGTAGACGACACCGGATCCATAAATCAGTTTGTGCAACTTGTTCAGGCCGGACCTCAGTCCGCGCCTGAGCCGTTTTCTCTTGACAACCGAGAGGATTCCCGTCGTCCGTTCCTGTCAATCGTCACGCGTACTCAAGGAAAGCGCATCACAGGCCTCGAAGAGGTGGTCCTTTCTTTGACGGCACAGGAGGATACCGATTTCGAGCTTCTCGTGATTGGCCACAAACTGGAAGTCGAAGCGCAGAAGGCTGTTGAACGGGTCCTTGACGATTCTGTTGAATGGATACGTAAGAAAACTCGCGTCATACTGGTCGATGATGGTAACAGGACGCGTCCACTCAATGTGGCATTCTCTCAAGCCGCTGGGCAATATATTACGATTCTTGACGATGATGATCTGCCGCTCGCAAATTGGACGGCAACTTTCAGAAAGCTTGCAAAAGAGAAGCCGGGTGCAGTTCTGAGATGTGTCGCCGCTAAGCAGATTGTAACAACAACAAGGGCGCGCCCTGCTGGTGTCGGCATCAGAGCCATCGGAAGCTTTGAGCCATATCCGCCTGCGCTCGATCTTTTTTCGCACCTTTCTTATAATGAAACCCCGCCTGTATCGTTCGCGATTCCACGTAGTCTATTCCAGGATATTGGCATTCACTTTGATGAAACCCTGTCGACAACTGAGGACTGGGACTTCTTGGTGCGTTGCGTCTTGGTGGCAGGCGTCGCCTGTTCACCGGAAATAACTTGCATCTACCGATGGTGGTCAGATGCTGATCAGTCATCACGGACTGATCACGACCATGACGAGTGGCTTAGAAACCACGATGTTATTCTGCGAAAGTTCGATCAGCTTCCCCTGATCTTTCCTGCCGGGACCAGCCGTAGAATTCGCCAGTTGATGGGGGCGCGACAGGCCTCGTCATTGCAGGACGAGGAAGCGAGACGAATTGCGCTTTTGAGGAGCATATCCGGGGTTCTCAACTCTTGGAGCTGGAGGTTGACGAAGCCCCTTCGCTTGCCGGCCCGCTTACGGGGCAGGAAAGACCCTAAATTTAGAAAATGCTTTGACATGACCGAACAACAGTTGGCGTTTTTAGAGAAGAAGCTGCGCAATAGCGGGTCATGGCGCAAGACAGCGATTTTTAGAAAAAGGAACAGGAAGTAGCTTATGTCAGTCGGTAAGCGGTTTGCTGCCCAGCCGATGGCGCGGCATCAGGACAATTTTGCTGCGTTGCGCATGTTCGCTGCGGTGCTGGTCATCTTTGGCCACTCCTATCCGCTTACAGGTTCCGTAGCGCCAGGTTTCTTGGGGAACGCCGTACATACGATCGCGCTGAAAATCTTTTTTGTGATTAGCGGCTACCTTATAACTGAAAGCTGGATGAGGGATCGCTCGCTCATCAGGTATTTCACAAAGCGAGTGCTGCGTATTATTCCGGGGTTGGTGGTCCTGATTTTGATAACGGCTTTTGTAGTAGGGCCGATAATCACAAATTTAAGTTTTGTTGACTACTTCAATTCGAGGTCGTTATACAATTATTTTAGCAATGTTTTTCTTTATCCACGGTATAATCTTCCTGGTGTTTTTGACGGAAATCCATATCCTGTCGCGGTCAATGGCTCCCTATGGACGCTGCCGGTGGAATTTCTAATGTACATTCTTGTTCCCTTTTTATTTAAAGGTAGAATTGGTAAATATATTGTATTGCTTTCTTTGGTGATTGTTACCTTTTTCAGTGTTCTATTTTTTATTTATAAAATTTCTCCGGTCGTAATTTACGGCACAAATCTTATTAATGCGCTTGAGCTCGCGCCATATTTTCTTGCGGGTGCCGCCTACAGAGTTTGGGACGGCAGACGATTTCTCAATCTCCAAGTTGCGTTAGCTATTTTGCTGATAGCGCCATTGGCTGTGCAAGGCCGGGTCAGCGCCGAGATTCTACTTCTGATTGTCTTGCCTTATTCCGTGCTAGCCTTCGGGTTCAGTTCTCCGCCTGTTTTCAGAGGCCTAGATAGGTTCGGTGATATTTCCTATGGGGTCTATCTTTACGCCTTTCTCGTGCAGCAGATATTCTGTCAGTATCTGGATTTGGCGGGAAGGCCCGGAATCAATTTTCTACTCTCGGTAACTGTAGTCATTCCATTGGGCTGGCTGTCTTGGCATTACGTCGAAAGCCCTGCGCTTAAGTTAAAGCCGCGAAAGTCGCGCAAGCCTGAGCCTCTTGCCGCGTCCAATATCGTGGTGTAGTTCGAGGCAGCAATTTATGGAACGAGAGGCAACCGGCCATGGACATTCAGAAACTCGATATTCCAGGGCTGCTGCTCATCACTCCCCGCCGGTTCGGCGACGAGCGGGGGTTCTTCTCCGAGAGCTGGAACCGCAAGGCGCTTGAGTCCCACGGCGTCGATATCGATTTCGTGCAGGACAATCATTCGCTTTCCAAGACGGTGGGCACGGTGCGGGGGCTGCATTTCCAGGCGCCGCCGCATGCGCAGGCGAAGCTGGTGCGGTGCGGGCGGGGTCGGCTCTTTGATGTGGCGGTGGATGCGCGCAAGGGCTCTCCGACCTTTGGCAAATGGTTCGGCGTCGAGCTTTCCTTCGACAACGGCCAGCAACTGCTGATCCCGGAAGGGTTTCTGCACGGCTTCATGACGCTCGAGCCCGATACCGAGATCATCTACAAGTGCTCGGATTATTATGCGCCGGAATGCGACGGCAGCGTGCGTTTCGACGACCCCGACATCGGCATCGACTGGCCGCTCAAGGATATCGATTTCACCGTTTCGGCAAAGGATCGCGATGCGCCGTCCTTTACGGCTTTCGACAATCCCTTCACATTCTGAGGTCCACTCATGAAACTTCTCGTCACCGGCGGGGCAGGCTTTATCGGTTCGGCCGTGGTGCGGCTCGCGGTCGCGCGCGGCTTTGACGTCGTCAATCTCGATGCGCTCACCTATGCCGCCTGTCTCGAAAATGTCGCAAGCGTGGCCGACAGCCCGCTTTACGCCTTCGAGCAGGCCGACATCCGCGATCGCGCGGCGCTCGACCGCGTCTTCGCAAAACACCAGCCTGACGCGGTGATGCATCTTGCGGCCGAAAGCCATGTCGACCGCTCGATCGACGGGCCGGGCGATTTCATCGAGACCAATATCAACGGCACCTACAACATGCTGGAGGCGGCGCGCGCCTATTGGGTCGCTCGCGGCCGGCCTGAAGGGTTCCGCTTCCACCATATCTCGACCGACGAGGTGTTCGGCTCGCTTGGGCCGGAGGGTATGTTCACCGAAGAAACACCCTATGATCCGCGTTCGCCCTATTCCTCTTCCAAGGCGGCGTCGGACCATCTGGTGCGCGCCTGGCACGAAACCTATGGCCTGCCGGTGCTGGTGACCAATTGCTCCAACAATTACGGGCCCTATCACTTCCCCGAAAAGCTGATCCCGGTGGTGATCCTCAATGCGCTCGCCGGCAAGGAAATTCCGGTTTATGGCAAGGGCGAGAACATCCGCGACTGGCTCTATGTCGAAGACCATGCCGACGCGCTTTTGACCGTCATCACCAAGGGCAAGGTCGGCCGCAGCTACAATGTCGGCGGTGAAAACGAACGCACCAATCTGGAACTGGTGCGCACCATCTGTGCCATTCTGGACGAGAAGCGGCCGCGGGAGGCCGGCAGCTATGCCGATCTCATCACCTTCGTCACCGACCGGCCGGGCCATGATCTGCGCTATGCGATCGATCCGGCGCGTATCGGCGCGGAGCTCGGCTGGCGTCCCTCCGTCAGCGTCGAGGAGGGGCTGGCGAAGACGGTTCAGTGGTATCTCGACAATGAGGCATGGTGGCGGGCGCTGCAAAGCCGCAAGGGCGTCGGCGAACGGCTCGGGGTGAAGGCATGATCCTGGTTTTCGGACAAT
The DNA here is from genome assembly GCF_053484255.1 of Martelella sp. FLE1502. NCBI lineage: Bacteria > Pseudomonadati > Pseudomonadota > Alphaproteobacteria > Hyphomicrobiales > Aurantimonadaceae > Martelella > Martelella sp. FLE1502. Next base: position 17,191 of record NZ_JBAKFQ010000017.1, on the reverse strand, counting down.
CCGGCCAGGTCGCGACCGAGTTGAAGCGAATCCTGCCGGATGCGGTGTTTCTGTCGCGAGAGCAGGCCGATCTGGCGAACCCTGCCGCCTGTGCCGCGGCAATTGCCGAGCATAGGCCTGCCGCCGTCATCAACGCCGCCGCCTACACAGCCGTGGACAAGGCCGAAAGCGACGAGGAGACGGCGCTGAACGTCAATGCCACGGCGCCCGGCGCCATGGCGCGCGCTGCAGCCGGGCTCGGCATCCCCTTCGTCCATATCTCGACCGATTACGTTTTTGCCGGCACGGGCGACAAGCCGTTTTCGCCGGACGATCCGACCGCGCCGCTCGGCGCCTATGGCCGCACCAAGCTTGCCGGCGAACAGCTTGTGGCGCGCGCCGGCGGGCCTTTCGCGATCCTGCGCACAAGCTGGGTGTTCTCCGCCCATGGCGGCAATTTCGTCAAGACGATGCTGCGTCTCGCCGAAAGCCGCGACAGCCTGACCATCGTCGCCGACCAGATCGGCGGGCCGACCTCGGCGCGCGCGATCGCGCTTGCCTGCAAGGTGATGGCCGAGCAGCTGATCAGGGACCCGGCGAAATCCGGCATCTATCATTTCTCCGGCGTGCCGGATACGAGCTGGGCCGATTTCGCCCGCGCCATCTTCGAAATGGCGGGCAGGGCGGTCACGGTCACCGATATTCCGACATCGGAGTATCCGACGCCAGCCGCGCGTCCGCTGAATTCTCGGCTCGATTGTTCGACGCTGTCCGCCTTCGGCCTCGCGCGGCCGGACTGGCGGACGGATCTAGCGCACGTTCTGACTGAACTGGGGGCATTATCATGAAGCCACGCAAGGGCATTATTCTGGCCGGCGGGTCGGGCACGCGGCTTTATCCGCTGACGATGGCGGTCTCGAAGCAGCTGATGCCGATCTATGACAAGCCGATGATCTATTATCCGCTGTCGGTGCTGATGCTGACGGGCATTCGCGAGATCGCGATCATCACCACGCCGGACGATCAGGATCAGTTCAAGCGGCTTCTGGGCGATGGCAGCCAGTGGGGTCTGAGCCTCACCTTCATTACCCAGCCCTCGCCGGACGGGCTTGCGCAGGCCTATATCCTGGCGGAGGAGTTCCTCGATGGCGCGCCATCGGCGATGACGCTCGGTGACAATATCTTCTTCGGCCACGGCCTGCCGGAGTTGCTGGCCGCGGCCGATGCCAAGACATCCGGCGGCACGGTGTTCGGCTATCATGTCGCCGATCCGGAGCGCTACGGCGTGGTCGCCTTTGACAGGGACGGCAACGCAAGTCAGATCATCGAGAAGCCGGAAGTGCCGCCATCGCATTATGCCGTGACGGGGCTTTATTTTCTTGATGGCGAGGCCCCGGAACGCGCCCGCGCGGTCAAGCCATCGCCGCGCGGCGAACTGGAGATCGTCACGCTGCTGGAAAGCTATCTGCACGAGGGCAAGCTTGCGGTGGAACGGATGGGGCGGGGCTATGCCTGGCTCGACACCGGCACGCATTCAAGCCTGCTCGACGCCGGCAATTTCGTGCGCACGCTTTCGGTGCGGCAGGGCATGCAGTCCGGATGTCCCGAAGAGATCGCCTACCGCAATGGCTGGATCGATGCGGAAGTGCTGCGCCAGCACGCCGAAATCTTCCGCAAGACCGATTACGGACGATATCTGTTCGAGTTGCTGACAGCTGAGCACCAGCTCGGCTGATCCGCGCTTACCTTGAGCGAAAAAAGAACCCGGGCCTGGGCCCGGGGCACTTACGTTATAGGCAATGTCCGTGATCGAAGGAACTGTCCTCAGGCCGCCTTGCGCGGATGGCGGCCCTCTTCGACCTCCTCGACGATCTTGTCCACGAAGGCCGGCAGGTCGTTGGGGTTGCGGGAGGTGATGATGCCGTTGTCGGTCACCACCTCGCGGTCGACCCAGTTGGCGCCGGCATTCTTCATATCGGTGCGGATCGACGGATAGGAGGTCGCCTCGCGGCCCTTCAGCACATCGGCCTCGACCAGCATCCACGGACCGTGGCAGATCGCCGCGACGATCCGGCCGGAGCTGACGAATTCCTTGACGATGGCGACGGCCTTTTCACTGGTGCGCAGTACATCCGGGTTGATCTGGCCGCCGGGCAGCACGATGGCATCATAGTCTTCGACATTGACGTCATCGACCGTCAGATCGGCATCGACGCTGTCGCCCCAGTCCTTCTCGTCCCAGCTCTTGATCGGGCCTTTCTTGAGGGAGGCAATCGTCACGGCTGCGCCCTTCTGCTTCAGACTATCGAGCGGCACGCGCAGCTCGGAGCGTTCATAGCCGTTGGTAGCAAGAATAAGAATCTTGGATTGGGTGATACCAGGCATGGTGTCCTCCTGACTTATCGTTGTGGCAGGGCCTTCCGCAGGCCGCCTTCTGCTCACAAAACGCCGCAGGTTCGAGGACGTTCCAAATTTTCGGGAAACAGTTCACCCGAAGTTCCCGGATGCTTTTGGTCGAATGCACAAGGCGGCGTGCAAATCGCGGAGTTGCCTGGCACCCGCCTGATGGCCGCAAACGCTCAGCCCCGCTTCGCCACCGGCCGAATGCTGTTTCCGGCCTCCACCACCAGCGGGTCAAATCCGCTGCCGGGCTGTTCCAGCATCTCGAAAAGCTGGGCGCGCATGCGCGGTTCCCAGAACTTGCTGATGTGGTCGGCCACGCCGGCCACCGCCTCGTCATGCGGGCGGGTGCGGAAGAAGGCGGCGATCTGGTTTGCCATATGGGTGAGCTTTTCAGGTGCCATTTATTTGTCCTTAGCCAAAGGGGGTACCGGCGGGCGACAGATCTACTCTGCCGCCTCGACCCGCCGGGCCTGTCTCGAAAAGCTTTCATACTCTTCCTGCCAGTCGGTCGGGCCGTTGGAGGGCGAGACCTGAACCGCCGTCACCTTGTATTCCGGGCAGTTCGTCGCCCAGTCGGAGAAATCCGTGGTGATGACATTGGCCTGGGTGGCCGGGTGGTGGAAAGTTGTATAGACGACGCCCGGCGACATCCGGTCGGTGATCTTCGCCCTCAGGCTGGTTTCGCCGGATCGGCTCTGCAGCTTCACCCAGTCGCCGTTCTTGATGCCGCGAAGCTCCGCATCATGCGGATGGATTTCGAGTACGTCTTCCTCGTGCCAGACGACATTGTCCGTCCGCCGGGTCTGCGCGCCGACATTATACTGGCTGAGAATGCGGCCCGTGGTCAGAAGCAGCGGGAAGCGCGGTCCGGTCTTCTCGTCGGTCGCCACGTAATCGGTGCGGATGAAGCGGCCCTTGCCGCGCACGAAGCCGTCGATATGCATGATCGGGGTGCCGTCCGGCGTCTTGTCATTGCAGGGCCACTGGACCGAGCCTTTCTTGTCCAAGAGTTCATAGGTGACATTGGCAAAGCTCGGCGTGGTCGCGGCGATCTCCGCCATGATCTCGGACGGGTGCGTATAGGACCAGTTGCCGCCCATCGCGTTTGCGAGCAGTTGCGTCACCTCCCAGTCGGCATAGCCGGCCTTCGGCGACATCACCTTGCGCACCCGGTTGATGCGCCGCTCGGCATTTGTGAAGGTGCCGTCCTTTTCCAGGAAGGTCGAGCCGGGCAGGAAGACATGGGCGTAATTCGCCGTCTCGTTCAGGAAGATGTCGTGGACGATGACGCATTCCATCGCCGCCAGTCCGGCGGACACATGCTTGGTGTCGGGGTCGGACTGCAGAATATCCTCGCCCTGGCAGTAAAGTCCCTTGAACGTGCCATCGACGGCGGCATCTAGCATGTTGGGAATGCGTAGGCCCGGCTCATCCGAGATCGGCACGCCCCAGGCCTTTTCAAAGATATCGCGGACATCGGCATTGTTGACGTGGCGGTAACCCGGCAGTTCGTGCGGGAAGGAGCCCATGTCGCAGGAGCCCTGAACGTTGTTCTGGCCGCGCAGCGGGTTCACGCCGACGCCACGGCGACCGATATTGCCGGTCATCATCGCAAGATTGGCAAGGCCGATGACGGTGGTCGAGCCCTGCGAATGTTCGGTCACGCCAAGGCCGTAATAGATCGCCGCATGGCCGCCCTTCGCATAAAGCCGGGCCGCTTCTCGAACGGTTGCGGGCGGAATACCCGTCAGCGCCTCGACGGTTTCCGGGCTGTTGGCAAGCTCGGCGGCGAAGGCCGCGTAATCCTGAAACTCATCCCAGTCGCAGCGTTCGCGGATAAAGGCCTCGTCGTAAAGCTTTTCAGTGACGATCACATGCGCAAGGGCGGTGACGACGGCGACGTTGGTGCCGGGGCGCAGCGCCAGATGATGGCTTGCCGCCACATGCGGCGTCCGGACCAAATCGATGCGGCGCGGATCGATGACGATGAGCTTCGCGCCCTGCCGCAGACGCTTTTTCAGCCGCGAGGCAAACACCGGATGCCCGTCGGTCGGATTGGCGCCGATGACGAGCGCGACATCAACGTCTTCAACACTGTCGAAATCCTGCGTTCCCGCCGAGGTGCCGAAGGTCTGGCCGAGGCCGTAGCCGGTCGGCGAATGGCAGACGCGGGCGCAGGTATCGGTATTGTTGTTGCCGAAAACGGCGCGGGCGAGTTTCTGCACCAGATAGGTCTCTTCATTGGTGCAGCGCGACGAGGTGATGACGCCGATCGAATCCTGCCCGTAATTCGCTTGGAGACGGCGCAGCCGGGACGCCGCAAAGCCGAGCGCCTCCTCCCAAGAGACCTCGCGCCAGGGGTCGGTGATGTTCTCCCGGATCATCGGGTTCAGGGCACGGTCCTTGTGGCTGGCGTAGCCATAGGCGAAACGGCCCTTGACGCAGGAGTGGCCGTGATTGGCCTTGCCATCCTTGTAGGGCACCATGCGCACCAGTTCCTCGCCGCGCATTTCCGCCTTGAACGAGCAGCCAACGCCGCAATAGGCGCAGGTGGTGACGACGGAATGTTCCGGCTGGCCGATATCGATGATCGACTTTTCCTGAAGCGTCGCCGTCGGGCAGGCCTGTACGCAGGCGCCGCAGGACACGCATTCGGAGCCGAGGAAATCATCGCCGAAGCTGCCGGGCGACACGCGGGATTCGAAACCGCGTCCCTCGATCGTCAACGCGAATGTGCCCTGCACTTCCTCGCAGGCGCGCACGCAGCGCGAGCAGACGATGCATTTCGACGGGTCGTAGGTGAAATAGGGGTTGCTCTCGTCCTTCGGCAAATAGCGGGCGTTCACCTCGCCAACGCCGTCGCGCGTCTTCACATGGTTGCCGCCGTCATAGCCGTAGCGCACATCGCGCAGGCCCACGGCGCCGGCCATATCCTGCAATTCGCAATCGCCATTGGCCGCGCAGGTGAGGCAATCGAGCGGATGGTCCGAGATGTAGAGTTCCATCACGCCGCGACGTAGCGTCTTCAACTGGTCGGTCTGGGTCGAAACCACCATGCCATCGGCAACCGGCGTGGTGCAGGAGGCCGGCGTGCCGCGCCGTCCCTCGATTTCCACCAGACACAGCCGGCAGGAGCCGAAGGCGTCGACCATGTCTGTCGAGCACAGCTTGGGGATGGCGATCCCGGTTTCCATGGCCGCCCGCATCACCGATGTGCCTTCCGGAACGGTGACCTTGAAGCCGTCAATCGTGAGCGTGACCGTCGCTTCCGATTTCGAAGCCGGGGTGCCGTAATCGATTTCCTTGATCAGGGACATGTCACTACTCCGCTGCTTCTGCCGGTTGGGGACGCGACTGAGGACGCGGTCCGAAATCCTCAGGGAAATGGGTGAGCGCGCTTGAAACCGGATAGGGCGTGAAGCCGCCCAGCGCGCAGAGCGAACCTAGCCGCATCGTGTTGCAGAGGTCGTCCAGTAGCGCCTTCTGCTCCGTCACTCCGGCGCCGGCGGCGATCTTGTCGATCACCTCCGCGCCGCGCACCGCGCCGATGCGACAGGGCGTGCATTTGCCGCAGCTTTCCGCCGCGCAGAATTCGAAGGCGAAACGCGCCTGCTTCATCATGTCGGCCGTATCGTCAAAGACGACGATGCCGGCATGGCCGATCAGCCCGTTATTGGCGGTGAAGGCTTCATAGTCGAAGGGAATATCGAAATGGCTCGTCGGGAAATAAGCGCCGAGCGGACCGCCCACCTGCACGGCCTTCACCGGCCGGCCGCTTGCCGTGCCGCCGCCGATATCGTAGATCAGCTCATTCAGCGTGATGCCGAAGGCGGTCTCGAACAGCCCGCCATGTTTGATATTGCCGGCAAGCTGAATCGGCATGGTGCCCCGCGACTTGCCGATGCCGAAGTCGCGGTAATAGTCCGCGCCGCGGTCCAGAATCAGCGGGATGGAGGCCAGCGACAGCACGTTGTTGACCACGGTCGGACAGCCGAACAGACCTTCAAGCGCCGGCAGCGGCGGCTTGGCGCGCACCACGCCGCGCTTGCCCTCCAGGCTGTTGAGCATGGAGGTTTCCTCGCCGCAGACATAGGCCCCCGCGCCGACGCGTATTTCCATATCGAAAACATGACCGGAGCCGAGCACCGATGGCCCCAGAATGCCCTCCCGGCGCGCGATCTCGATCGCCTTCCGCATGGTCTCAATCGCATGCGGATATTCGGAACGGGTGTAGATATAGCCCTTGGTGGCGCCGGTCGCGATGCCCGCAATCGCCATACCCTCGATCAGAACGAAGGGATCGCCTTCCATGATCATTCGGTCGGCAAATGTGCCGCTGTCGCCCTCATCGGCATTGCAGACGATGTATTTCTGCGGGCCTGCCGCCTTGCGCACCGTGTCCCATTTGATGCCGGTGGGAAAACCCGCGCCGCCGCGCCCGCGCAGGCCGCTGTCGGTGACAGTCTGGACGATATCCGCGCTTTCCATCGCGATCGCGTTTTCCAGACCGCGCAGCCCCTTGTAATGGCGATAGTCGGCGACCGACAGCGGATCCGTAACGCCGCAGCGGGCAAAGGTCAGTCGCGTCTGCCGCTTCAGGAACGGCAGTTCCCGCGTCTCGCCAAGGAAAAGCGAATGCGCCGCGCCATCGAGAAAGCCCGCATCGAACAGGCTTTCGACATCCGGCGCCTTCACCGGGCCATAGGCAACGCGGCCATGGTCGGTGCGCACCTCCACCATCGGCTCCAGCCAGTGCAGGCCGCGCGAGCCATTGCGCACGATTTCGGCCTCCAGCCCGCGCGCGACAAGCATTTCGGAAATCGCCGACGCCACCCTGTCGGCGCCAACGGCGAGGGCTGCGGCATCGCAAGGGATAAAGATTACGGGTTTCATTGTCCGGCCTCCGCAACGACATCCTTCAGCGTCGCTTCGTCAAGCCGGCCGTAAAGCGCGTCATCCAGCATCGCCGCCGGCGCGCAGGAACAGAGCCCGAGACAGTAGACAGGTTCAAGCGTCAGCCTGCCATCCGCGGTCGTTTCGTGCCAGTCAAGGCCGAGGGCCAAGCGCAGACCATCGGCCAGCGCTTCCCCGCCCATGGACTGGCAGGCTTCGGCGCGACAAATTTTCAAGACGTGACGGCCGGCCGGTTCGCGGCGAAAATCGTGATAGAAGCTCATCACGCCATGCACTTCGGCGCGGCTGAGGTTCAGCATCTCCGCGATAAGCCGCAATGCGGCTTCCGGGATATGGCCAAATTCGCGCTGAACATCGTGCAGGACCGGCAGCAGCGGCGCTTCGCGCTGCAGATGGTCTTCGACAATCGCGGTTGTGCGTGCGGCAACCGCCTCCCGCTCGAAACCCAGATCCATCATGCTCCTCCGCCTCTACGACTGATCTCAAAAATGTCATATTTTTGGACGGACAATCAATGCGGCAGTTCCGTCGGCCGATGGCATTCACTTATAGATGACTGCAACACTCATGTTTCATGCCTCGGCCAGATGCCGCACCTGCCGCAGAAAGGCCGAGATCAAGGGCGCATAGGGCTCGCGATGCGTGGCAACGAGGCCGACCTCGGACCCGGCCACGGGATCGATGATCGGTATGGTCTTCAGGGTCTCGTTTGCAAGGCTCGTCGCCAGGCTCTCGGGCATGATGGTCGACCACAGCCCGGTCTGCACATGGGCAAACAGCGTGACGATCGAATCCGATTCCAGCGTCGGCGCGACATCGGCGGAAACCTGCGTGAGGATGCCGTCGAGTATGCGCCGGTTCTGCATGTCCTTTGTCAGAAGACAGAGCGGCAGGCGGCTGACGTCGTTCCATGTGATCCGCCTGGCCTCGCCGAGATCGGTTTCGGCATGGGTCACGAGGCAATAGGTCTCGCGGTAGAGCGGGATCTGCGTGACCTTCCCCACCGGTTCGTTCTCGAGATAGGTGATGCCGACGTCGATCTCGAGATTTTCCAGAAGTGACAGGATTTCGGCGGAGGAACGCGACAGCACCGAGACCGTGACGCCGGGATTGCTCGCGACAAACGGCGCCGTCAGCGTCGGGACATAGGAAAGCGCGGTGGGGATGGCCGCAACCCTCAAATGACCGCTCAAGCCCTCGCGAACGGCCTTCAGTTCCTGCTGCATGGTGCGCGCGTCGGCCACCAGCCGCCGCGCCCATTCCAGCACCCGCTGGCCTTCGGGCGTCAGCCCCTGATAGCGCGAGCCGCGTAGCACCAGGAGAACGCCCAACTGCTCCTCAAGCTGTTTGATCGATGCCGAAAGCGCCGGCTGCGAAACCCCGCAGGCTTCCGCCGCGCGCCCGAAATGCCGCTCACGCGCCAAAGTTATGAACATTTCCAGTTTCTCGATCATGCATCTTCCATTCGGGGCAAACACGCATAGGGCACGCTTTATGCACTTTGCCAAGGCGGCGGCGATTGCGCCACCGCCGGGGCCAGTTTGTTCACCGGTCGCTTGCGCCGTCACATATGGTGCTTTTCATGCACCGGCCTCACCAGAAAATTGGCAATCAGCGCGATGACCAGCAAGCCGGCCATGGCGTACATGGTCGTGTTGTAGAGGCTCGGCGTCGGGTCGACGGTGCCCGCCGGCGCGATCTCCATCAGTTGCGCGATGGTCACCGTCTTGGCGGCGATCAACTGGTCGAGCTGATCGATACCGGCACCGAATTTCTCGGCAAACGCCGCCGGGTCGACCTTCGACGCCAGATCGTGGAGCGCGTTGTTCAGCGACATGTTGCGCAGGCCGGTGATTGCCAGCGGGCCGAGGACCCCCGCCGTGCTCCACGCCGTCAGCAGCCGGCCGTGGATGCCGCCGACGAACTTGGTGCCGAAAATATCCGCCAGATAGGCCGGGATGGTGGCGAAACCGCCGCCATACATGGTGAAGATGATCATCGTTGCGGCATAGAACATCACCAGCCACAACACTGCCGGGTTGATGCTGACCTGATGCGCGGCAAATGGGATCGACAGGTAGAGGATCGTGCCGAGCACGAAGAAGCAGTAATAGGTGTTCTTGCGGCCGATATAATCCGACATCGAGGCCCAGAAGAACCGGCCGAGCATGTTGAACACGGAGATCATGAACACATAGGTCGCGGCGAAGGCGGAATTGACGATCAGCGGCAGCGTGGTACCGAAAATCTCCGTCATCATCGTCTTGGCGACGCCGATCACGCCGATGCCGGCCGTCACGTTGAAGCAGAGAATGATCCACAACAGATAGAATTGCGGCGTCTTGAGCGCCTGATCGATGTGAACGTGGCTCTGGGTGATCATCTTGCGCGATGCGGCATCCGCCGTCGGCGGCGTCCAGCCTTCCGGTTTCCAGCCCTCCTGCGGGACGCGATAGGAGAAGGCGGCAATCATGATGACAACAAAATAGACGATGCCGAGCGTGAAGAACGTTCCTTCGGCGCCGGTATTGCCGGTGCCCACGACGTAGACGCCGGGATCAATGGCGATGGGCGCCTCGGCCGCCTGCCGGGCGGTGGCCACCACCACTTCGACAAGCTGGCCATTGACTTCGGCCATGCGCTTGCCGCCCTCGATGACGATGTTGACGGCGTCCTGGGGCCCGAGAAGCTGCGGCGCCTTGTAATAGAGCCCCAGAAGGAATTCCTGGATCGGCGTGGCGATCATCGCCCCGCCGCCGAAGCCCATGATTGCAAGGCCGGTCGCCATGCCGCGCCGGTCGGGAAACCATCGGATCAGGGTCGAGACCGGCGAGACATAGCCAAGCCCGAGCCCGCAGCCGCCAATGGCGCCATAACCGAGATAAAGCAGCCAGAGCTGGTGGGTCATGATGCCAAGTCCGCCGATGATCAGCCCGCCGCCCCAGCAGAACGCGGCGACAACGCCGACCATGCGCGGGCCGACTTCCTCCAGCCATTTGCCCGCGAAAGCGGCCGACAGCCCGAGAAACACGATCGCCACGGAGAAAATCCAGACGACGGAGGACAGGCTCCAGTCGCCCGGCGCCGGCGCAACCACGCCGAACTGCTTGACCAGCGGCGGGTTGAAAATGCTCCAGGCATAGACGGAGCCGATGCACAGATGAATCGCGATCGATGCCGGCGGAACCTTCCAGCGGTTGAAACCGTCTTTCGCGACGATGTGTTCTTTCTTCAGCTTATCAAACATGTGTCGTTCCCTCCCAAGAACGCAATTCGCCGCGCCCGCTTGCCCAATCGATAGGTCTATCTGGCGCAGCTTCGTTAGTTCCTGAGCTGATGACGCAGTAACGCATCGCAGGCTGGAGCACAGAATCGCAACGCCCGCGATCGAACGCAGCTCGGAGGGAGGGTATTCTACGCCCATCCTGTTTCAATTAAATAAAATAATGATTTTCTCAAATTTATATTTTATTAGTGAAATTTAATTATTATATATACTTTGAGATTTATCTCAAAAATATTTTTATCGATAATAAAATTGAATTTTATAAATATCTCAGCCGCCTGCATCAGGAAGCCGGAGCGCAGCTATATGAAAAGTAGGTTTAGAGAAATGGTGCCCAGACGCGGATTCGAACCACGGACACGCGGATTTTCAATCCGCTGCTCTACCAACTGAGCTATCTGGGCCATCGCCCGGAGGGCGAGGAGAGGGCGGCAGGCGCCCCTGAGTGAGCGCGTTTATAGCATCTTGTTTTTTCAAGTCCAGCGGCAAAAAGCGGAATTTCCAAGAATTTTAACAGGCGAAAGCGGCGCGCCGGAACTGGCCGGCCCTCTCAGTTCGGATTTCGCCCGACGATGCGATCTGCCAGGCGCACGACCTCTCCCAGCCGCGGGTTGCCGAGTTCGTAGACCGTTTCATTATTCTGCCGCCGCATGACGATCAAGCCGGACTGCAGAAGCTTCGCGATCGTCGAGATCAGCGGCTTGAAAGCCAGGCCGGTGGCGTGGCTGAGTTCAATCAGCGTTCTGGAGCCGGACTGGAGCGCTCTTGCTATGGCAAGCCGATGGTCGAAGGCGAGTGCCGACAGGAGTTCAGCCGCGCCGTGAAGCTTTGCGTCTGCTTCCGTCGACCGGTTGAGGCGAATGACGACGCCGTTATGATTCATGATGTTGACCCATATTTTTTAAGTAAAATCTAATTTAGGTAATGATTTTACTTTATTTGGTTTTCTTTCCGAACTTCTAATTTAGCGGATACCTGGTAAAAATCCAGTTGGAAGCGGATTTTTTAGCGCTTCTATTGGCGGGTGTTTTGTGTTCGATTGTTAGCGCTGTCAACTGTATTTTTTATTGTCCGGGAATTCAGGCGCGGCGCGTGGCTCTCCCGCACCTGAATGTCTCATGGGGGCATCAAAACGAAAACGCACCGGCGATTTGTTCAGCGCGGGCGAATGCAACCTGACCACGGAGAAGATCCGGCTGCGCATCCCCGAACCGCTAACGATTGCTTCTGCTGCGGCGCAACAAATGGGGACGTTCATATTGCGGTGCAATTCACAATTGCCAATCGGATGCGACGTGATAACCTTGGTCCCAAGGGGAAAGCAGGTAAGAATGACGACAGTTTCCGAGACGCCGCCAAAGCCTATGGTTATCACCCGCCGGTTGCGGGAAAGCATCAGGCTCCATCTTGAGAATATCTATCCGGATCATGATTCCCGCGCGCTGACGCGGCAGGTGCTTGAGGCCTTCTGGAGCGACGGCGTTGTGCCGCGCAAACGCGGCCGCACCGCCGGCAACAATATGTGGAGCGCGGACAACACCTATGTCATCACCTACGGCAACTCGATCATCGATGGCGAGCACAAGCCGCTTTCGCTGTTGCAGGATTTTCTGACCGAGAATCTGAAGGGCGTGATCAAGGGCGTGCACATCCTGCCCTATTTCCCCTATACATCGGACGATGGTTTCGCGATCACCGATTACCGGGTGGTCGACAGCGGGCTGGGCGGCTGGGAGGATATCGAACGCATCAGCCGCGAGTTCCGTCTGATGTCGGATTTGGTGCTGAACCATTGTTCCAGCCAGAGCGCCTGGTTCAACGAGTTCCGCATGGGTCACGCGCCCTATAAGGATTTCTTCTTCACCGCCTCGCCGGAGGACGATCTTTCCGACGTCGTGCGCCCGCGCGCCCATCCGCTGCTGCGCAAGGTCGAGACAGCCGATGGCGACAAATATGTCTGGTGCACCTTCAGCCACGACCAGGTGGATTTCGACTTCTCCAATCCGGAAGTGCTGCTGGAATTCCTGCGCATCATGCGCTTCCACATCAATCGCGGCGTGCGCACGATCAGGCTGGATGCCTGCGCCTTCATGTGGAAGGAGGTCGGCACCTCCTGCATTCATTTGCCGCAGACCCACGAGATCATCCGGCTGATGCGCGTGCTTGCTGATTTCAGCGAGGAAAGCGTCGTTCTCATCACCGAGACCAATGTGCCGAATGTCGAAAACCTCAGCTATTTCGGCAATCGCAACGAAGCGCACATGATCTACAATTTCTCGCTGCCGCCGCTGATCGTGCATGCACTTTTGAACGGCACCTCGCAGTTTCTGAATGCCTGGCAGATGGCGATGCCGCCGGCGCAGATGGGCTGCGCCTATTTCAACTTCACCGCCTCGCATGACGGCATTGGGCTTCGCCCGGCCGAAAGCCTGCTGTCGGAAGAGGCGATCACCGGCATGGTCGAGACCATCCAGCAGTTTGGCGGTCGGGTATCGATGCGGCAGCTTTCCGATGGCTCGATGCGGCCCTATGAGATGAATGTGTCGCTGTTCGACGCGCTGAAGGGCACGGTGAGGGGCGAGGACGAGCACAATATCGCCCGCTTCCTCTGCAGCCAGACGATCGCGATGGCGCTGGAGGGCATACCGGCCTTTTATATCCATTCGCTGCTGGCGACCAGCAACGATGCCGAGGGCGTCGAGAAATCCGGCCACAACCGCGCGATCAACCGCCACCGCTGGAACTACGACAAGCTGCAGCAAGCCCTTGGCGACGAGACAACGCAGCATGCCAGGGTGTTCAACGAAATGTGCCGGCTGATCGGCATCCGCACAAGACAGCAGGCTTTTCACCCGAACGCGACGCAGTTCACGCTTCATCTCGGCGAAAAGCTGTTCGGCTTCTGGCGCCAGAGCGTCGACCGCTCGCAGAGCGTGTTCGCGATCAACAATGTCACCGACGAGGCGCTGGAGATTCCGGCCATGTCGCTCAACCTGATCGGCGGCGAGAACTGGACGGACCTGATTACCGGCGAGCAGATCACCGCCGGAGGCAACAAGATCTCCTTTGCGCCCTATCAGTGCCGCTGGATATCGAACCGGGCATAGCGCGCAGGGCGAGCACGAAGTCCGGTTTTCGCGACACCTTCCCGTGACAGGGCAGTGTGCGACAATTCTGCGTCTTGAATTCGACTTCTACAAATGACATCTCTTTTGGAAAATAATTCCAATAGGAGGAGACGTCATGAACATGCCCCTTCCTTTCACGCCGGACCCGGCGCTGAAGCCCGAGGTCCATGGTTTTTTCGACCCCGCGACCAACACGATCTCCTATATCGTGAAGGACCCGGCCTCCGATGCCTGCGCGGTCATCGACAGCGTCATGGATTTCGACCAGGCCGCCGGCCGCATCAGCTTTGAAAGTGCGGACCGGCTGATCGAGTTTATCCGCAGCCATGGCTGGCGGCTGGAATGGATCATCGAGACCCATGTTCACGCCGACCATCTTTCCGGCGCGCCCTACATTCAGGAGCAGCTCGGCGGCAAGCTCGGCATTGGCGAGAACATCACCATCGTTCAGGATACGTTCGGCAAGATTTTCAACGAGGGCACCGCGTTCCAGCGCGACGGCTCCCAGTTCGACCGGCTGTTTGGCGATGGCGACAGCTATCAGATCGGCACGATGACCGCCCATGTCATGCACACGCCCGGCCATACGCCGGCCTGCATGACCCATGTGATCGGCGATGCCGCCTTCGTCGGCGATACGCTGTTCATGCCGGATGGCGGGTCGGCGCGCGCCGATTTCCCTGGCGGCGATGCCCGCACGCTCTACCGCTCCATCAAGCGCGTTCTTGCGTTGCCGCCGGAAACGCGGCTGTTCATCTGTCATGACTACGGGCCGAATGGCCGCGATATCGCTTGGGAAACCACGGTCGGTTCGGAGCGCGAACACAACATCCATCTCAGAGACGGCATCAGCGAGGACGAGTTCGTAAAGATGCGCGAGGCGCGCGACGCCACGCTCTCCATGCCCCGGCTGATCCTGCCCTCGCTGCAGGTCAACATGCGCGCCGGCGAAATCCCGAAGGACCAGGATGGCCGGCCGATGCTGAAACTGCCGATCAACGCCCTTTGATATTGCCGCTTACCGCGCCGGTTTGCGCGCGTAGTAGATCGTCTCGAAACGCGCGCCGAGCCCGTCATAGAGCAGAAGCCGGCCGATCAGCGGTTCGCCCGCGCCGGTGATCAGCTTTACCGCCTCCATAGCCATCAGCGTGCCGATCACGCCGGTAACGGGGCCGATCACGCCGGCCTCGGCGCAGGACGGCACGAGGCCTGCCGGGGGCTTTGTCGGATAGAGGTCGCGGTATCGCGGGTTTAGCGTCCCGTCCTTGCCTGTTTCATAAGGCTTCAGCACCGTCAGCGAGCCGTCGAAGCGGCCGACGGCGCCGGTCACCAGCGGGATTTCCGCCCGCTCCGCCGCATCGGCGGCGCGATAGCGCGTGTCGAAATTGTCGGAACCGTCGATCAGAAGATCGAAGCCCTTCAGCACGGCGTCGATATTGCCGTCCTCAAGCCGCTCGTCATAGCGCCGGCAGATGACATGCGGGTTGAGGCGGGCGATTGCGCGGGCGGCGCTTTCTGTCTTGCTTTGGCCGATCGTGCCGGTGTCGTGGATAACCTGCCGCTGCAGGTTGGAAAGGCTGACGCCGTCATCATCGGCGATGCCGAGCGTGCCGACGCCGGCAGCCGCCAGATAGGCAAGCACCGGCGCGCCGAGCCCGCCCGCGCCGATCACCAGCACGCGGGCGCGTTTGAGCGCCTGCTGGCCCGGGCCGCCGATTTCCGGCAGCACGATGTGGCGGGCGTAACGCTCTATTTCTTCGGCGGAAAAGGGTTCAATGTCGCTCATCATTTCACTATATCAGGCGCGGCAGGAACGGATAGCCAAGAACCCGCAAACGTGATGGAAAACCCCATGCGTGACGACCGTATTCTTAAACTGGAAGAAACCGTCGCCTACCAGGCGAAAACCATCGACGAATTGTCGGAACAGCTTGCCGCCCAGTGGAAGGAAATCGACCGGCTGAAGAAGCAGTTCGAGGTGTTGACCGACCGGTTCCTGACGCTGGAAGAGACCGCCGGCGAACGCCCGGCAATCACCAAGCCGCCGCACTATTGAGACTTTTCCTCGGCGATGCTGCCGGCGGCGACGTTGAAGAACTGGCCGCGTTCGCCAAGCGCGTCAAACAGCGTCCTGTCGGTGCCGGTCATGAAGGCCTGGCCGCCGATATCGTCGATCCGCTCGAACAGGGCCGCGCGCCTGCCGGCATCGAGATGGGCGGCGACCTCATCGAACAGCATGATCGGCGGATGGCTACTAATGCGGCGGGTGAGCTTGGCATGGGCCAGCACGAGGCCGATCAGTAGCGCCTTCTGCTCGCCGGTGGAGCAGAGCGCCGCCTCCATCGCCTTTGCGGCGTGGCGCACCTCCAGATCGCTGCGGTGCGGGCCGTCGAGCGTGCGTCCCGCGCCGGCATCGCGGAAACGCTCCTCCTCCAGCAGCGCGCGGTAGCGGTCCTCGAGGTCGATGGCCGGCGCTTCGGCGTGATCGGCGAAGAAGCCGGAAAGCGCGATCTCGGGGGCAGGGAAGGGCGAGCCGCCCGTCGTCTCTTCGATCAGCGCGGCAAGCAGCGTGACCAGTTCGCGCCGCGCCAGCGCCATCGCCACGCCGAGACCCGCCATCTGCTCCTCCAGTCCGGAAAGCCAGGCCGGCTCCATGCGCCGTTCGGACAGCAGCCGGTTGCGCGAGCGCATGGCGCGCTCGAAATCGGCAACCCGGCGGCCATGGCTGGGATCGATCGACAGAACCATGCGGTCGACGAAGCGGCGGCGGTCGGCGGCCGCGCCGGTGAATAGCCCGTCCATCGCTGGTGTCAGCCAGATCACCCGGGCATGGTCGAGAAGCTCGTCGCCGGTCGCCGCTGGCGTGCCGTTGATGCGCACCTTGCGGCCCGCCCCCTCGACGCCATCCGTGCCGGTGCCGATCGAGACCGACCCCTCCATGCCTTCCAGTTCGGCAAACACGGTGAACCCGGCCACCGCCTCCTTGCGCGTCACCTGCCCGTAGGCCGCCCGCCTCAAACCACGGCCCGGCGAGAGAAACGAAACAGCCTCCATCAGATTGGTCTTGCCCGAGCCATTATCCCCCGTCAGCACCACATGCCGCCCATCAAAGGAAAGCGCCGCCTTTTCATAATTGCGGAAATCCGTGAGCTTCAGCGCGGTGAGGAAGATCGAGGGCAGCATGGCACCGGTGTTCGGTTCAAATCAGTCCGCTTCTTATGCGGCAAAAGCGGACGGGGTGAAAGGCCGGCGATGATATTGCACTGCCAGCGGCTCTTCCACTTGGTTTAATATGGTAGCGCGACACCCGCCCTTCCTTCTTGAGTCATGCTCGGACTTGATCCGAGCATCCAGGCGGTTCAAGCCGCTGAATTTGTAAAGATCTATAACGAGACTTTGCTGGGCGACCTGGATCCTCGGGTCAAGTGTAAAGCCCGGAGACATCCCTTACAGGTGTTCGGAGAGATGCCTGACAGTTATT
>NZ_JBAKFQ010000016.1:0-115939 GCF_053484255.1 Martelella sp. FLE1502 | reverse complement strand
CCATCGTTTCAATCGCTGCAGCATTCAACCTCATAAAATCCGTCCACACGGCCTAGCAACCAGAATGTTATCCGGTTGTAGAATGGCGTCGGCTTGAAGCAGTAATCGCAGTTTTTAAGCCCGAATTTCAATTCATGATGGCAGGAACACCTGAAGAATCTCGCGTTTTTCAGCGCCTTTGAAGCCATGACCACTCACATTGTTTCATGTTGCCCGCTTTTGAAGCAGGCAATTGCCAAGTCTGGATATATGAGCCCCGGTCCGCAAGAAGTCGGACAGCAGGATGAGCGGTGAGGTCATTTCGCTCTTCCTGCCGTCCGGCAACCAACGGCAGGCTCTTGCAATGCAGCCCGACCGATTGCTCCGCCGCATCACCTGCGATCCGGCAACTCCGGAACGCGACACTCATCGTATGCGTCCATCTTGGCGTGTCCATTGCATGAAACTGCAACCTGTTTGAATGCAGTGCGAAAAAGTGCTATTTTTTTGATGGGGATCACTTGAAAGCGGGACTTCCATGGCGAACCGATCGGTGCCGGATTTTCTGATTGATACGACGGAGCGCCTCTCCAGCGCCGAGACCAAGTCCCAGATTCTTGCGGTTCTGGACAGGAAAATTCGCGAGTTTGGCTACGACCGCTACTATCTCGCGCATGCAAGGCGTTATACCGGCGGCCAGGCACCGGGCATCGCCACGGAATCCACCTTCAATCCCGATTTTCTTGCGGAGGTCGTGCGCGAGCGCATGCATGAAGCCGACCTGCTGACAGATAATTGCTGGGTGAGCGACAGGCCCATGCTCTGGTCTTCGTCTCAAAGACACCTCAAAGATGGTTCGCTTGGCCCCGCCTATAAACGTACGATCCGGTTCACGATGGATCACCGCTGTTTCGCGGGCGTCACCTTCGCCACTCAGCATCAAACGGATGCGCAAAGCGAACAGTTCTGGTCGCTTTCTCTGCTTCAACCAGCGGGCTTTTCGGCCGCCGAGCACGACGCCAACTTTCCGCAGGTTTGGCAGGACCTCTCATTCCTGCTGAACGCCATTGTCGCGAGAATGGACGGAAGCCAGTTCATCCGCGAGCATTTCAAACTGGACGCTATCGACAGGGAATGCCTCATTCGCGTCATGAACGGCTTGCATGTGCAGCAGATAGCCGATGAGCTTATGCTGGCTGACAGAACGGCAGCCTACCATCTGGCGAAAATGCGCAGAAAACTCAACGCCCGCAACAACGCCCAAGCCGTCGCCCTCGCCCTGCTCATGGACCTGGTCTGAAAAGCTTCTTCCAGCGAAATCCGTAAAAGATCGCCCGCGATCCCGCTTGGCGCGCTGACGTCTACCTGCAAGTTGCAGAACCGAATCGCGTTTTTTTTTGGATATGGCGCGCCTCCGCCAACCCTCGACATTTCAGTAGCAGTAAACGGCGGTAGCGGACGCGCTCCTCCCGTTTGTCCACACACCGTCTTTAAAAATGTCAGAACCTATTTGACATACGCAAAGTGATGCCGTTAAAAGACAATTGTCGAGCATAATTTTACATTAGTTCGATGGACTGAGAATGGGAGGAATTGTCGTGCAGGCTTTGCTTGAGGTGCATGGGCTCGGAAAATCGTTTTCCGGCGTTCCCGCTCTGATCGAGGGCGCATTCCGGCTGATGCCGGGATCGGTCCACGCGCTTTGCGGCGGCAATGGCGCGGGCAAGTCGACATTCCTCAAGATCGTCATGGGCATCCAGCCGCGCGACCGCGGCACAATTAAGCGCAACGGCGAGACCGTGCAGTTCTCCTCCCCCGGCGAGGCGCTCGCCAACGGCATCTCGATCATCGAGCAGGAACTGAGCCCGATCCCGGCGATGACGGTGGCGGAAAACATCTTTCTCGGGCGCGAGCCGAGCGGCGCCTTTGGCCGCATCGATTTCAAATCCATGAACGCAAAAGCGCAGGAACTGCTGGACGGGCTGAAATTCACCATCCGCGCGACCGACATGATGATGGATCTGACGGTGGCCCAAACCCAGCTCGTCGAGATCGCCAAGGCGCTTTCCTACGACGCCGAAGTCATCATCATGGACGAGCCGACCTCCGCGCTTGGCGAGGCCGAGGCCGACCAGCTTTTCGAGGCGGTGAAGACGCTGAAGGCGCGCGGCAAGGGCGTGATCTATGTCAGCCACCGCCTCTCCGAAATCTTCACGATCTGCGACAGCTATACTGTTTTTCGCGATGGCCGCTTCGTCGAGGAAGGCGCGCTCGCCGATATCGACAAGGACCGGCTGATCAGCCTGATCGTCGGACGTCCGCTGACGGAGGAATTCGTCAAGGACAACACCGCCGGAACCAAGCCGACACTGCGCGTTGAAGGGCTGTCTGCGGCTCATGGCGTTCGCGACGTGTCATTTACGGCCCATCGCGGCGAAATCCTGGCGCTCTATGGGCTGATGGGTTCCGGCCGCAGCGAGATTTTCGACAGGCTCTTCGGCCTCTCCGAGGAAACCGACGGCACGATCGAGATCAACGGCGTCCGCCATCAGATCGCCCGCCCCTCTGAGGCGATCGCGGCGGGTCTTGCCTATGTGACCGAGGACCGCAAGGTCTCGGGCCTCGTCCTCACCGGCGATGTCCGGGAAAATCTCTGCCTTGCGACGCTCGACCGGATGTCGACCCCGCTGATGATGAACGGCAAGGCCGAAACCGAAGCTGCCGGGCGCATGGTCGAGACGCTCAACATCAAGACCGCGTCGCTGAAGCTTGGCGTTTCCAACCTTTCCGGCGGCAACCAGCAGAAAGTCGTTCTCGGCAAGTGGTTCCTGACCGAGCCGAACGTGCTGCTTCTGGATGAACCGACCCGCGGCGTCGATGTCGGCGCCAAGCGGGAAATCTATCGCGTCATGTCCGATTTCGCCAAGGGCGGCGGGACCGTGATCATGATCTCTTCCGAAACCGACGAAGTGCTCGGCATGGCCGACCGCGCCATCGTGATGCGCGACGGCCGCGTCGCCGGAACCCTGGATCGGGCGGAAATGTCCGCCGAAAAACTGCTGCATCTCGCGGCGTAAAAACGTGACGCAGGACGGGACGCCGACACGAACGCGCGTCTTTCACCTGCCGATAACCCGTCAATCGGGGAGGACCATACGTTGACTGACACTGAGAATGCCAAAACCCCGGCCGGCGCCGGAACCGAGCAGAAGCGGCCGATAAGCGAGCGGCTGGGGCCGATCGCCCAGCGCTACGGCATATTGATCGCGCTGATCCTGGTCTGCATCGTGCTCTCGATCGTCAGCGAGAATTTTCTCAGCCCGCGCAATATCGTCAACGTGCTGCGGCAGACCTCGATCAACGGCATTCTGGCCATCGGCATGACCTTCGTGATCCTCACGCGCGGCATCGACCTTTCGGTCGGCTCCGTGGTCGCCCTTGCCGGCGTGGTCTCGGCCTCCTTCGCTACCACCTCCTCCAGCGCCTTCATTCCCGGCACGCCCTATATCGCCCCGATCGCGATCGTCATCGGCCTTGCCGCCGGCATCGCCATGGGCGCGATTTCCGGCACGGCGGTGGCACGGTTTTCCGTGCCCGCCTTCGTCGCCACGCTCGGCATGTTGTCGGCGGCGCGCGGGCTGACGCTGATCTATTCCGGCGGTCGCCCGATCCCGGCGCTGACCGACGGCTATCGCTGGATCGGCACCGGCGATATCTTCGGCCTTCCAATCCCGATCATCCTGTTCGCGCTGGTCTTCCTCGTCGCCCATTTCGTGCTGACCAACACCCGTTTCGGCCGCCACATCTATGCCGTCGGCGGCAATCCGCACGCCGCCAAGGTCTCCGGCCTCAGCGTCAACCGCATCCGCTTCATGGTCTATGTCATTTCCGGTGCGCTGGCCGGGCTCGCAGGCATGGTGCTCGCGGCCCGCACGGGCTCGGCGCTGCCGCAGGCCGGCGTTGCCTACGAGCTCGACGCGATCGCCGCGGTAGTGATCGGCGGCACCAGCCTTTCGGGCGGCATCGGCCGGGTCAGCGGCACCGTCATCGGCGCGCTGCTGATCGGCGTGATGAACAACGGCCTCGACCTGCTGGGCGTCGAATCCTACTACCAGCAGGTCATCAAGGGCGCGCTGATCGTCGCCGCAGTCATGCTCGACCGCTCGCGCAAGAGCGAAACCTGATCCGGCCCCGCCGGTTCTTCCACGCCGCATATTCGCAGTCCGTTTTCAGAGACTGCGCGGCACCCACCATGTCACCAAAGGGAGGAAACCCGACATGAAACTTCGTAATATCCTGGCAACCACAGCCCTGGTCGGCGCCGCATTCGCCGCCACCACCGCCAGCGCGCAGGACCCGCTGAAGATCGGCGCCGCCGTTTACGGCCTCAACGCGGAATTCATGCAGCTCTGGGCCAATGCCGCCGAAAACCACCCCTCGGTGAAGGACGGCTCCGTCGACCTGACCATCTTCGACGGTCGCTACGACGCGCTGGTCCAGCAGGAACAGTTCGAAACCATGATCACCCAGGGCTATGACGCCATCGTCTTCGTCCCGATCGACATCGAAGCCGGCGCAACGGCCGTTGAATCCGCTTCCGATGCCGGCATTCCGGTGGTCGGCTCCAACACCCAGGTCAACTCCGACCTGCTGACTTCCTATGTCGGCTCGGACGACGTCGAGGCCGGCTATCTCGAAGCTAAGGCCGTGCTCGACGATATCAGCTGCACCGGCGATGTCGTCATCATCGAAGGCCCGATCGGCCAGTCCGCGCAGATTCAGCGCGGCGAAGGCAATGAAAAGGCGATCGCCGAATGCGGCGACAGCGTCAGCGTTGTCGAGCAGCAGACCGCCAACTGGAGCCGCGCCGAAGCGCAGTCCCTAATGGAAAACTGGCTGACCGCGCATGGCGGCGACATCAAGGGCGTGATCGCGCAGAATGACGAGATGGCGCTCGGCGCGATCGAGGCGATCAAGGCCGCCGGCATGAATGTCAGCGACTTCTCGATTGCCGGTGTCGATGGCGTGACCGATGCACTGGAAGCCGTCAAGCGCGGCGACATGCACTCGATCCTGCAGGATGGCCAGGCCCAGGCGCTGGGCGCGATCGATGTTGCGATCAAGGCCGTAAACCCGGACTATGAGCCGACCTCCGGCATCTGGGAGAAGTACCCGGAAATGCAGTGGAACAACGGCGAATCTAAGCAGTACAATGTGCCGTGGACGCCGGTAACCGCCGACAATGTCGACGAGCTCCTGCAGCAGCGTCAGTAAAACCGAATACCGCCTGCGGCCGATAGCGGCCGCAGGCGACCCGTCGCGGCACGGCCGTCACAGCAGCCAGAAGAAAGGACGTTTCGATGGCGTCTTCCCCTGAATTTTCACTTGCCGGCAAGGTCGCGGTCGTTACCGGCGCCGCATCCGGCATCGGCGCGGCGATTGCCCGGGCGTTTGCGGCCAAGGGCGCGCGCGTCGCCATTCTCGACATGAACCGCGATGCGGCCGATGCCATGGCCGCCGCGCTTGACGGCGCGAAGGCGTTTGCATGCAACGTCACCGACAGCGAAAGCGTTGAAGCCGCGGTCGCCGACGTCAAGGCGGCACTCGGCGAGATCGACATTCTCGTCAATTCCGCCGGCATCGTCGACCTTGCGCCTGCGGAAGAGCTTTCGAAAGCCGCCTGGGACCGCACCATCGCCGTCAACCTCACCGGCACCTATCTGATGTGCCAGGCCGTCGGGCGCGCGATGATCGCCGCCGGCAAGGGCGGGCGGATCGTCAACCTCGCAAGCCAGGCCGGCTCGGTCGCCATCGAGGGCCATGTCGCCTATTGCGCCACCAAATTCGCCGTCATCGGCGTTACCAAGACGCTGGCGCTCGAATGGGGCAAGCACGGCATCACCGCCAATACGATCTCGCCCACCGTGGTGATGACCGATCTCGGCCGCAAGGCCTGGGAAGGCGAAAAGGGCGAGGCGATGAAGGCGCAGATTCCGAGCGGACGCTTTGCCGAGCCGGAAGAAATCGCCGCCGCCGCCGTGTTCCTCGCCTCCGATGAGGCGGCGATGATCAACGGCGCCGATCTTCTGGTCGATGGCGGTTACACCGTCCGGTAAATGATGAACGATAAGGTCGCTTCAATGCAGAGATTTATCAACAACCCCGACGATCTTGTCGACGAGACCGTGGCCGGTTTCGTCAGGGCCCACCGCGATCTGGTGCGGCTCCACCCGGCCAATCCGCGCGTGATCGTGTCGCAGGCAGCGCCCGTTTCCGGCAAGGTCGGCATTGTCACCGGCGGCGGTTCGGGCCACGAGCCGGCCTTCATCGGCTATACCGGCCGCAACATGGTGGACGCGGTTGCCGTGGGCGAACTGTTCTCTTCGCCGACGGCCAAGAGCTTTGCCGATGCGATGCGCGCAGCCGATGGCGGCGCGGGCGTCGCGGTGCTTTACGGCAACTATGCCGGCGACAATATGAACGTCAAAATGGCCGCCGGCATGCTCGAGAAAGAAGGCATCGAGGTCGTGACCGTGGTCGCCAATGACGATGTCTGCTCCGCGCCCCTTTCCGAGCGCGAGAAGCGCCGCGGCGTCGCGGGCGAAATCTTCATGTGGAAGATCGGCAGCGCCGTTGCCGCCAAAGGCGGATCGCTAGCCGAAGTCCAGGCCGCCGCGCAAAAGGCGATCGACAGCGTGCGCTCCGTCGGCGTCGGGCTCGGGCCCTGCACGCTGCCGGCCGTTGGTCATCCGAATTTCCAGATCGAGCCGGGCACGATGGAAGTCGGCATCGGCCACCATGGCGAGCCGGGCACCCGCGTGGAGCCGCTGAAGAGCGCCAATGAAGTCGCCGCCGACATGGTCAAGATCGTAATGGACGACCATAACCTGCCTGAGGGCAGCGAAGTGGCCGTGCTGGTCTCCGGCCTGGGCGCGACCCCGGTCAACGAGCTTTACGTGCTCTACGACCGCATGGAGCAGGAAATCGAGGCGCGCGGCGCGAGCGTCTACCGCGCCTATGTCGGCAATTACTTCACCTCGCTGGAAATGATCGGCGCGACGCTCTCGGTCATGGTTCTGGACGACGAGATGAAGGCGCTGCTGGATATGGAAGCCACCGCGCCCGGCTTCAGCCAGACCGGCAACGCCGCGCCGAAAATCCAGCCGACCGCCGCGAAGGCTGCGACCACTGCTCCGGCAAAGACAGAGACGGCGAAAGATGACGCGCCACGCGCGCCCGAAACCATCAACGGTCCTTCGGTAACGAATGCCGGCAATGCGGCGATTATCGAGGAAATCGCGTCGGTGATCGTCGAGAACAAGGCCTGGCTTTCGGAGATCGACGGCAAGATCGGCGATGGCGACCACGGCATCAACATGGCCAAGGGCTTCGGCCGTGCCGCCGAACGGATCGCCGGTTCGCAGATGACGCTCGACGAGGCGATGAGCGTGCTGTCCGATATTCTGATGTCGGAGATCGGCGGCTCGATGGGCCCGCTCTACGGCCTGATGTTCCAGAAAATGGCCTCCTCCATCAAGGGCCGCACCGCCATCGACGCCGATGCGTTTTCGCTCATGCTGAATGCGGGTCTTGAGGGCGTGCGCTCCACCGGCTCGGCCAAGGTTGGCGACAAGACGCTGATCGACACCTTCGTGCCCGCCGTCGAGGCTTTCGACGCGGCGAAGGCGGACGGTTTCGCCCCTGCCCTTCAGGCGATGGCGAAAGCCGCCGAGAAGGGTCGCGATTCCACCGTCGATCTGGTGGCCCGCATCGGGCGCGCCAGCCGGCTTGGCGAGCGCTCGCGCGGGGTGCTTGATGCAGGTGCCACCTCCTGCTGCATGATCCTGACCGAACTTGGAAACGGGTTCTCCCGCCGCCTTCAGGATTGACGAAGGCGGCGCGGGCGGGCACGGAATCGCTTGTGCTCGCCCGCCTCCTCGCAGCATAATGCGGCCATGATGTATCTCGATTGCCATGCCCTCGCCGACCTGTTTCGCGCCTTCGCGCGCCGGATGAATGATGAACGCGATTATTTTGCGGAGCTGGATGGCGCGATCGGCGATGCCGATCACGGCACGGCCATGGCCGAAGGCTTTTCCGCCGCCGCCGTGGCGCTGACCCACAACGCTTCCGATTATCCCTCGCTCCGCGTCGCGCTGACGCAGGCCGGTCGCTCCTTCCTCAACGCCGTCGGCGCCACCACCGGGCCGCTCTATGCCAGCGGGCTGACCCGCGCCGGCCTTGCCATGCCGGAAGAGAAACAGGTGCCGATCGAACGTCTTGCCGATATCCTCATCTCGATATCGGAAGGGATCGAGGAGCGCGGCAAGGCCTCGCCCGGCGACAAGACCATGCTGGATGCCTGGCTGCCCGCCACCCATGCAATCCGCGATGCCAGGGCCGAGGGCGCGACCTTCGCCCAGGTGATGGACCGCGCCGCCGCCGCCGCCGCCGAAGGGGCCGAGGCGACGCGCGGCATGGTGGCGGCCAAGGGCCGCGCCGCCCGCCTTGGCGCGCGCACCATCGGCCATCTCGACCCCGGAGCCGTTTCCGCCGCCGCGCTGATCGACGCCGCGCGGGACTGGGTATCAGCGGCAGCCGAGCGAGAGACCCCTTGATGGCACGAAAGAGCGGTCCGCGCGCCCTGTCCGCCTCCGAGAGGCAATCCGGCTCCCAACTGCCCCTGCGCTTCGGCGGAGACCCGCTGTTGTGGGCGGCATGGCTTTACTACGAAGAGGGCATGACACAGGGCGACATAGCAGTCGCCATGGGCATTTCCCGCCCCACCGTGAACGCCTATCTCGCCGATGCGCGAACGCGCGGCATCGTCTCGATCGAGATCGCGCCGGAAAAATTCCGGCAATTGTCGCTCGCCCAAAGCCTCAAGGAACATTTCGGCCTCGCCGATTGTCTGGTGATCCCCTCGACCGGCGGCGAACGCACCCTGACCGAACGGCTTGGTGCGGCGGGCGCGCAGGTGCTGGCGCTGCATGCGCAATCCGGCGATACCATTGCGGTGACCTGGGGCCGGACGATGCTGGCGATAGCCAATGCCGTCGAGCGCGTCAATCTGCGCGACATGCGGGTGGTTCAGGCCACCGGCGGCACCACCGCCAAGATCCCGTGGACGCCAGAGGCCTGCGCCACGCGGCTCGCCGAGGCGCTGGACGCCCGCTGCATTCCGCTGTCGTCTCCCGCGATTCTCTCGTCCGCTTCCGTCCGCGACGTGCTGTTCGAGGAGCCGGTTATCGCCGAACAGCTTGGCGTGCTGGCGGCGGCGAACCGTATCCTGCTCGGCATCTCGTCGCTGAGGGCGGAAAGCACGATCCACACCAGCGGCTTCTTCGACAAGGTGGACGTCAACGAGCACTATCACGCCGCCGTCGGCAGCATTGCCGGCCGGCTGATCAATGCGCGCGGGGAGCCGGTGGCCGGGCCGCTCGACGGGCGCACCGTCGGCATCGAGCTGGCCGCGCTTCGCGCCATTCCGCAGCGGATCGCCGTCGCTGGCGGGATCGACAAGGTGCAGGCGATCCTCGCGGCGCTGCGCGGCGGTTATGTCAGCGTGCTGGTCACCGATGTGGACACGGCCTGGGGCATATTGCGCTCCGAGAATGTCGACATCCGCCCGCAGCGGATGGAAACCGCCAGAGCGCCGCAACTGCCCGAACGGGTGCACACCAAGAAATTCATCAACCGCCCGCAGGATGCTGTCGACGAAACGCTGGCGAGCGCGCTTCTGGCCCATCCGGAAATTCTGGCCCCGGTTCCGGGCGCGCCCCGCGCGCTCCGCTCGGTGCACGCCCCCCGCCCCGGCAAGGTCGGCCTCGTCATCGGCGGCGGCGCGGGGCATGAGCCGGGCTTTTTCGGTTATGTCGGCCAGGGGCTGGCGGATGCGGTGGTCGTCGGCAATGTTTTCGCCGCGCCCCCGCCCGATCCGATCCTCGCCTCCACCCGCGCTGTTGATGGCGGGGCCGGCGTGCTGCACATTTTCGGAAATTTCTCCGGCGACGTGATGAATTTCGAGATCGCCGCCGAAATGGCCGCCGCCGAGGGCATCGCGGTGCAGGCGGTGGTCACCACCGACGACATCGCCTCCTCGCCGAAGGAAATGCGGGCCACGCGGCGCGGGGTCGCCGGCAATGTATTCATCTTCAAGGTGGCGGGCGCTGCCTGCGAGCGGATGATGCCGCTTGACGCCTGCGTGGCGGTGGCGCGGCGGGCCAATGAGCGCACCTTCACAATGGGGCTGGCGCTGGAACCCGGCGCCTCGATCGAAACCCGCCGCCCAACCTTTCAGCTCGGCCCCGAAGAGATGGAAATCGGCGTCGGCGTCCATGGCGAGCCCGGCATTGCCCGCGCCGCCATCGGCACGGCCGATCAGGCCGCCGATCTCGTGATCGACCGCCTGCTCGACGAAATGATGCCGAAGGAGGGCGATCGCGTCGCCCTGCTGGTGAATTCGCTGGGCGCCACGCCCGACATGGAGCTCTACATCCTGAACGGCCGCATCAGAAAGCGCCTCTCGGCCCACGGGTTGCACGTCACGCGATCGCTGGTCGGGCGCTATTACACCTCGCTCGACATGGCCGGCGTCTCGATCTCGCTGATGCATCTCGACGACGAGCTCGCCGACCTGCTGGATGCGCCCTGTTCTTCGGTGGCGCTCTCGCGGCGGTAGGAGCGCGTTGAGCGTCGGAGCCGGAAAAGACTAAAATTCCGGCCCCGCGTGAGGTTTGCGGTGGGCAGCGAAAATTGCTTCGAAATCGTCATCCTTCTCGCCGGCAATGCGCGCATAGAATTGCCGCGCCGGGTCCCATCCGACTTCTCGCTCGGCATAGAACTCAAGCGCGCGCTCGACGATATCTGCAATAGAACATCTTTCGCGCTGGGCCAGACGACGCGCCAGATCGCGCGCGCGGGCGCTGCGGACCAATAATTGTGGCTTTGTCATCTGGCTCCCCTTTTCACTCCTGCCCTTCATCGGCAGCACCAGAATTATAATGCTTCGAGACGTTGATGACGAGATAGCCATCCAGCTAGAGCTCTTCAGGCTTAAATGGAAGCGCTCTGCGGCAAGGAATTTGCGCCAGGACCAAGGGCTTTGGCGCAGGGCATAGCCGTAGCTATGTCCAAGCCGAAGACCGCCGGTAATGGCGCAAATTCATGCCGCCCTTCGGGTTTGCCGAAACCGGTCCTCCACTTTGTCGAAGCCCTTCGCCATAGCTATGGCTATGCCGCGCGGGCTTCTTCGCGTGGAATGACCGGTTTGGGCAAACAGAACTGCTTCCATTTAAGCCTGAAGCGCTCTAGTTCAGTCTGGTGATAAGGCCCTTCCCCCTCACCGCCGTCATGCTCGGTCCTGTCCCGAGCATCTAAGCACGCGTCGAGTCGACAGGCGTCTCGGGCGAAAAGTCAGTTCAAATCCGCCCTTGCAAAACGCCAACACCGCTCGTGCGGGACCGTGGTTAGATCCTCGGGTCAAGCCCGAGGATGATGTCCGTAGAAAGGATAGGTTGCAGGATTTTGAGCGACCAAGATAACCATATCTAGAGATTGAAAACGTTGACTTTGTACGCACCTGGCAAAAATTTCACGCCGACGCCATTGACCGCGTTTCGCTTTGATTATACGCTTAATCAGAAGCATTCGGGAGGATAATCTTGACTTTGACCGGGCCGAAGCGCGCACGGCGCGTGACCCAGAGCGATGTTGCGGCGATGGCGGGGGTTTCCACCGCCGTCGTATCCGCCGTGATTTCGCCGAAGCCCGGCAAGACCATCCGCGTTGGCGAGGAAGCCGAAAAGCGCGTTCGCGCGGCCATGGAAGCGCTTGGCTATGCGCCGGATGTCGTGGCCCAGTCGCTCGCGGGCGGACGGCGCAATATCATCGGCGTGTTCACCTACGAGGCAGTCTTTCCCGCAGACCGGAAGAACTTCTTCTATCCCTTTCTGCTTGGCATAGAGCGGGGTGCGATGCGCTCCGGCCAGGACCTGCTGCTGTTTACCTCGTCGACGCTCGAAAAGGGCCGGCGCAGCATCTTCCCCAAGGGCACCAATCGCATGGGCATTGCCGACGGGGCGATCCTTCTGGGCGCGGCGCAGGACAAGGACGATCTGAAGCGGCTCTGCGATATCGGCTTTCCGTTCGTGACCATCGGTCGGCGCGAGGTCGAGGGCGGGCATGTCAGCTGGGTGGCGCCGGATTACAAGAGCGCCGTCAGCGATGTCGTCACCCGATGCCGCGCGATGGGGCATCGCGCGCTGATGCTGATCGGCGAGCGGGAAGTGCGCGAACAGAATGAAGACCGCGAGCGCGGCTTCCTTGAAAACGGCCATGACGATCTGTCGCTCTCCGTCGAGAGGATCACGCCGGAAGAGATCAACCCTGCATGGATCGATGATCTGCTGAAAAGCGGCATAACCGTGGTCCTCGCCGAAACCTTCGCCCATGCCGTGGCGCTGGAACGCCAGTTCGCCGCGCGCGGCCTGTCAATTCCGGACAATATCTCCGTCGTCGCCCTCGCCGCCCCGTTGTTCGACGAGGCCGAGGGCGAACGCTGGACACGCATCTCCATTCCCAGGGAGGAAATGGGGGAACGGGCCGTCGAGACCCTGATCGCGAAAATCCGCGAGCCCGGGAAAGTGCCCGAGAATATCGTGCAGCCGCTTGGCTATGTGCCGGGCGAAACGCTGAAAGCAATTTGAATCTGATCTGAAACGGGAGGTTTAAGAGATCATGTCGACCCAAATGATTAAGCGTTTAATCATCGCAACAGCCCTCACCGGCACCCTCGCTTCGGCGGCGGCGGCCGAGGAGCTTCGGTTCACCGTGTGGACCGGCAGCGAGGCGCATCTCGCCATGCTGAACGGCATCGCCGAGAGCTTCACCGAAACCCACCCGGACGTCACGGTGCAGTTCGACACCATTCCGTTCGGCGACTATGTGCAGAAGCTGACGCTCCAGCTTGCCGGCGGCAATCCGCCGGATCTCGGCTGGCTGCTGGAAAGCTCGGCGCCCGCCTTCGTCAATGCCGGCGTGCTTGAAGATGTCTCCGACACGCTGACGGCGGCCGATGATTACAATTACGCCGATTTCTCCGAGCCTGCGATGGGCCTGTGGACCAGGGACGATGCGGTTTACGGCATCCCCTTCTCCACCTCGCCCTTCCTAATCTACTTCAACAAGACGCTTTATGACGAGGCCGGCCTGGAAACGCCTGCCGAGCGCGCGGCGGACGGCACATGGACCTGGGAACAGCTCAAATCCGATGCGGCCGCCCTGCGCAACGCCGATGCCGGCGTCTGGGGCTATGAGACCGTTGACGGCCAGGGCTATGGCGCCCGCGTGATGCACAATCTGATGCCGATCGTGCGCGCGTATGGCGGTGAAGCCTGGAGCGACGGCGCCTGCACCCTCGACGGCCCGGAAGCCGCCGAAGCCGTGCAGCTCTTCCACGACATGGTCTATGCCGATCAGTCTACCGTGCCGCCCGGCGAACAGGGCGATTTCTTCTCCGGCAACGCGGCGCTAACGATGACGCAGATTTCGCGCGTCACCAAACTGGCGGATGTCGGTTTCGACTGGGGGATCGCGCCCCTGCCCTCTGGTCCGGCAGGTGAGGCCTCGACCGTCGGCCAGGCCGCTGTTGTCGCCTTCGCGCAGGGCAAGAACAAGGAGGTCGCGGCCGAATTCCTGGCCCATATGACCTCTGCGGAAAACGTCGCCAAGATGGCCGAGTTCTTCCCGCCGGCGCGCATCAGCGTTCTGGAAAGCGACGCCTTCCTCTCCAGCAACCCTGCCGTGACGCCGGAGCAGATGGAAATCGTGGCGGCCGGGATCGAGGGCGGTTCGGTGCTGCCAAGCCATGAGCGCTACCCGCAGATCGAGGCAGCATCGCGGCCCGACTTCGATGCGCTGTGGGCAGCCGACGCCGATGTGCCCGCCGTTCTTGCCAGGCTCTGCGACGATATCAACCCGCTGCTGAAGTAAGAGAGGTTTTCCGGCGGCCTTCCCTACGGTCGCCGGAAACCACCCCACTCGAAATTCGCCCGCATAAAGGAAGCGATGATGTCCGCTCTCCGTTCCGGACTGACACTGAAGACGCGTGAGGCGATCGCCGGCTGGCTGTTCGTCAGCCCGATCCTGACCGGATTCCTGATCTTCTTCGTCGGCCCGCTGATCGCCGTGTTCTACTATTCCACCACGGAGTGGAACCTGCTCACCCAGCAGTCCCGCTTCGTCGGCATGGAGAACTATGTCGACGCGCTGACCCGCAACGACACGTTCTGGCATGTGCTCGGCAATTCGCTGGTGTTTGCGGCGGGCCTCGTGCCGCTCAACATGGCGCTGGCGCTCGGGCTTGCGATCGCGCTGTCGCGACCCTTCCGGGGCGTGGTCGTCTTCCGCACGCTGTTCTTCGCGCCCGTCATTACATCTGCCGTGGCGTGGGCGATCATCTGGACCTTTCTGCTCCAGCATGAAAGCGGCGCGGTCAATCAGGCGCTGTCGGTCGTCGGCATTGACGGGCCGAACTGGCTTCACGAGCCGCGCTGGGCCATGGCCTCGGTGATCGTCACCCGCGTGCTGAAAACCGTCGGCCTCAACATGATCCTCTATATCGCGGCACTGCAGGCGATCCCGCGCGATTATGAGGAAGCAGCCCGGCTGGAGGGCGCCAATGGCTGGGACATCTTCCGCCGCATCACATGGCCGCTTCTGGCGCCGACGACGCTGGTGATCATGGTGATCACGGTGGTCGGCTCGCTGAAGGTGTTCGACCATATCTATCTCATGACCGGCGGCGGGCCGCAGAACGCCACCCTCGTTCTCGCCTTCTACATCTATGAGCAGGGCTTCAAGTTCTTCAACACCGGCTATGCCTCGGCGCTCGCCGTGGTCCTGTTCGTGCTGATCCTGGCGCTCACCATCCTGCAGATGCTTTTGAAAACGGTGCGCAAATGAACTATCGCCTGCAACAGAAGATCACCCGCATCTGCTGGGTCATCGGGCTTTCAGCGCTCGCCATACCCTTCGCGTTCCCGTTCATCTGGATGCTGTCGGGCGCGCTCAAGGGTCAGGCGGACGTGTTCTCCTCGGCCGCGCTGATCCCGGCCACCATGCACTGGTCGAACTTTTCCGAAGTCTTCGCCTATCAGCCCTTCGCCCGGCAATATTTCAACTCGCTCTATATCGCCGTCATCGTCACCGGGCTGACGCTGTTCCTGTCGTCGATGGCCGGCTATGCGCTGGCGCGGCTGCGCTTTGCCGGAAGCGCGCTGGTTCTGCTGCTGTTGATCTCGGCGCTGATGATGCCGGAGGAGGTCACCATCGTTCCGAACTTCTTCCTGATGAAGAATCTCGGCCTGATGAACACCCACATGCCGCTGATCCTGCTGCCGCTGTTCGGCTCGCAGGGCGTGATGGCGACCTTCCTGATGCGCCAGTTTTTCCTGGCCCTGCCGAAGGAACTGGAGGAGGCCGGCCGCATGGACGGGCTGACGCGCTTCGGCGTCTATTTCAAGGTGGCGCTGCCGCTGTCGAAGCCGGCGCTTGCGGCCGTCGGCATCATTACCTTCCTGTTTTCGTGGAACCTGTTTCTGGAGCCGCTGGTGTTCGTCAACGACATCAAGCTGTTCACCCTGCCGCTGGCGCTTGCCAATTTCACCGACACCTACGGCCTGCCGCTCTGGCACCTGCAGCTTGCAGCGACCGCGCTGGCCGTCATTCCCATGCTCATCGTCTACATTCTGGCCCAGCGCCAGATCGTTGAAAGTTTCGCCTTGTCTGGCGTGAAAGGATAACAAAATGAAGGAACTCACCAGCGACATCGTCATCATCGGCGGCGGTCTGGGCGGGGTCGCGGCGGCGCTTTCGGCGCTGAAACTCGGCCGCAGCGTCATTCTGACCGAGGAGTTCAAATGGCTCGGCGGCCAGTTGACGACGCAGGCCGTGCCGCCGGACGAAAATCCGTGGATCGAGAAGGACGGTTCGACCGCGAGCTACCGCGCGCTTCGCCAGAACATTCGCGACTATTACCGCGACAACTATCCGCTCACCGAAGAGGCCGGCAACGATGCCAACCTGAACCCCGGCAGCGGCAATGTCTCTCCTTTGTGCGCCGAGCCGCGCGCCGGCGTGGCGGCGATCGAGGCGCTGCTTGCGCCATGGTATGCGACCGGACGGCTGACGGTTCTCATGAACGCCAAACCGATCGCCGCCGAGACCGATGGCGACCGCTTCACGGCCGTCACCGTGCGCTCCGCCGAGCATGGCGAGATGGTGCTGACCGGCCGCTATTTCATCGACGCCACCGAACTCGGCGATCTTCTGGAACTCGGCGATGTCGAACACGTCATCGGCGCGGAGAGCCAGGCGCAGACAGGGGAGCCGACGGCGCTTGCCGGCGAGGCAGACCCCAATGACCAGCAGGCGGTGAGCTGGTGCTTCGCCATGAGCTATCACCCGGATGAGGACCACACCATCGAGCGCCCGCGCGACTATGATATCTGGCGCGATTTCAAGCTCGATTTCTGGCCCGATCGCCAGCTCTCCTTCATCGGCCCCAATCCGGTGACGCTGGAGCCCGACAACCGCCCGCTGTTCGTTGGCGACAGCGACGCCAAGTTCGCACCGGACAACTGGCACTACCGGCGGATATTCTACCGCAAGAACCATGTCGGCGACCGCTACCCCTCCGATATCTGCCTCGTGAACTGGCCGCAGATCGACTATTGCGGCGGCCCCATTGTCGGCGTCTCGCCCGAGGAGGCGGAGAAGCATCTGGAGGGCGCGCGCCAGCTCTCGCTCTCCATGCTCTACTGGATGCAGACCGAAGCGCCGCGCCATGACGGCGGCTATGGCTATCGCGGCCTGAAGCCGGCGGGAAGCGTGATGGGCACGCTCGACGGCCTGACGGTCGCCCCCTATATCCGCGAGAGCCGCCGCATCAAGGCGCTGTTCACGGTGACCGAAAACCATGTCGGCATCGATGCCCGCGAAGGGCTGAAGGGCGCCGAACAGTTCTTCGACAGCGTCGGCGTCGGCTCCTACCGGATCGATCTTCACCCCTCCACCGCGCCGCGCAACTATGTCGACATCGCCAACTGGCCGTTCCAGATCCCGCTGGGCAGCCTGATCCCGGAGCGGGTGGAAAACATGCTGCCGGCCTGCAAGAATATCGGCACCACCCATCTGACGAATGGCTGCTACCGGCTTCATCCAGTGGAATGGAATATCGGCGAAAGCGTCGGCGCGCTTGCCGCCTATTGCCTCGACAACGACATCTCGCCGCACGGCGTGCGCGAGACGCCGGAGCGGCTTGCGGATTTCCAGAGCCTGCTTAAAAGCCGCTTCGAGGTGCCGCTCGCATGGCCGCAGCATATCCGTGAAACGCCGCGGCTCGAACTGTTCGGACGCGTGGAGTGAAGACATGGCCAAGCTTGAACTGAAGGGCGTCAGAAAGTCCTATGGCGCGGCGGAGATCATCAAGGGCATCGATCTTACGGTCGAGGACGGCGAATTCTGCGTGTTCGTCGGCCCGTCCGGCTGCGGCAAGTCCACGCTGCTCAGAATGATCGCCGGGCTCGAGGATATCACCGGCGGCACGCTGGAGATCGGCGGGAAACGCATGAACGATATCGCGCCCGCCAAGCGCGGCGTGGCGATGGTGTTCCAGTCCTACGCGCTCTACCCGCATCTGACGGTGCGAGAAAACATCGCCTTCGGGCTGAAGGTGCGCAAGACGCCGGCCGCCGAAATCGACCGGCTGGTGGAAGAGGCCGTCGCCACCTTGCAGCTCGACACCCTCACCGAACGCTATCCGCGAGAGCTGTCCGGCGGCCAGCGCCAGCGCGTGGCGATCGGCCGCGCGATCGTCGGTCAGCCGGAAACCTTCCTGTTCGACGAGCCGCTTTCCAACCTCGATGCCGAGCTTCGCGTGCATATGCGCACCCAGATCTCGGAGCTGCATGGGCGGCTGAAGCGGACGATGATCTATGTGACCCACGACCAGGTCGAGGCGATGACGCTTGCCGACAAGATCGTGCTCCTGCGCGACGGGCGGATCGAGCAGGTCGGCAGCCCCGAGGACCTTTACGAGCGCCCGGCGAACCTGTTCGCCGCCCAGTTCATCGGCGCGCCGAAGATGAACATCTTCGAGCTGACGCCGGCGTTCGAGACCCTTCGCGCCGCGAGCGGGCTTCCGCCCGAAACCCGCTATTGCGGCATCCGGCCGGACAGTTTCGAGATCACCTCGGAGGATCAGGGCGCCATCGCCGCGAAGGTCAGGCTGACGGAATATCTCGGCAATGCGCGGCTGGTCCATGCCGATGTCGACGGCCACGGTCCGATCATACTGGAACAGCCGGCAGGCCGGGAGCTTGCCGCCGGCGCCACGATCCATCTCGCCGCCGCGCCCGCGCTTTGCCACGCGTTCGACGAGGCTGGCAACCGTCTGGCCACCGCGCGGTAAGCCCTCAGCCGGTTGTCATCCGCTTCAATATCCCGGTCCGCCAGTAGAACTGGTGGACCGCGACGGCGGCGATATGGGTGATGATCAGAAACCACATCACGAGCTTCATCTGATTGGCATGCGCCAGCGCGGCTGCGCCGCTTCCGAAATAATAGCCGGCGATGCCGGCAAGCGGCATCACGATGAACATCAGATAAAACGTCCAGTGCGCCACCTTCGACAGCAGCCGAAAGATCGCCGGCTCGCCCGCGGGCTCCGGCGGGACGCCCTGAATGAAGCGCAGCGCCAGCCGGATCAATGCGAGAACGAGTACCGTGATCCCGACATAGGCGTGGATATCGGCCGAGAGCTGGACATCGTCCGGAATGGGCTTGTTGCCGTAATACAGAACGCCCCAGCGGACCAGATCATCGGAGAACAGCAGGTTGAACAGGATCAGCAACGCCATGATCCAGTGCAGGGCGCGCTGCGAGCGCGAAAAGGAAACCGGAGTCGGACGCACAGGATTTACCCCTCTTATCAAGAGCTTGTTCGGATAAACCATGAAACGAAAATGCGGCCTGCAAAGCAAGCCGCACTTTCGAAGGTCACGAAGTTTTCATAAGGCGGGCGGGGAACGCCTCACATGTGGATCGGCTTGAAGAAGGCGCCGAGGGCTGCTTCCTTCACCGCTTCCGACATGGTCGGGTGGGCGTGGCAGGTGCGGCCGAGGTCTTCGGCCGAGCCGCCGAATTCCATCAGCACCGCCGCCTCGTGGATCATCTCGCCGGCGCCGAAGCCGACGATGTGGACGCCGAGCACGCGGTCGGTTTCCTTGTCCGCCAGCACCTTGACGAAACCATCAGTGGTTTCCATGGCGCGGGCGCGGCCATTGGCCATGAACGGGAATTTTCCGACATTATAGGCGACGCCGTCCTTCTTCAGTTCTTCCTCGGTCTTGCCGACGGAGGCGACTTCCGGCTGGGTGTAGACCACGCTCGGGATCACGTCATAGTTCACGTGCCCGGCCTGGCCGGCGAGGATTTCGGCAAGCGCGACACCCTCGTCCTCGGCCTTGTGGGCGAGCATCAGGCCCTTCACCACATCGCCGATCGCATAGATGCCGTCGACATTGGTCTTGAAGTGGTTGTCGATTTCCACCCGGCCGCGATCGTCCAGCTTCACGCCGGCTTCTTCCAGGCCAAGGCCCTCGGTATAGGGCTTGCGGCCCGTCGAGATCAGCACGATGTCGGCCTCGATGGTTTCGGCATCACCGCCCTTGACCGGCTCGAAGGTGACCTTCGCGCCGTTGTCGGCCTTCTCGACCGCCGTTACCTTGGCGGAAAGCTTGAAGTCGAGGCCCTGCTTGGCCAGCATCTTCTGGAACTGCTTGGAAACCTCACCATCCATCGGCCCGAGGATCTTGTCGAGGAACTCGACCACGGTGACCTTGGCGCCAAGGCGCGACCAGACCGAGCCGAGCTCGAGCCCAATGACGCCGCCGCCGACCACGATCATCTTCTCCGGCACCTTCTTCAGCGCAATGCCCCCGGTGGAGGACACGATCGTCTCCTCGTCGATCTCGACATCGACGCCCGGGATGCCGGCGACATCGGAGCCGGTGGCGATCACGATGTTCTTGCCTTCAAGCTCCTCGGTCGAGCCGTCTTCCTTGGTCACCTGCACCTTGCCGGGCGCGAGGATCTTGCCGGTGCCCTGAATGCCGTCAATCTTGTTCTTCTTGAACAGGAAGGCGACGCCCTCGACATTCGACTTCACAACCGCGTCCTTGTGGCCCATCAGCTTCTCGTGGTCGAGTTCGACGCCCGAAAGCTTCACCCCGAGGCTCTCCATGCCATGGGCGGCATGGGCGTACTGCTCGGAAGCATGCAGCAGCGCCTTGGACGGTATGCAGCCGATATTGAGGCAGGTGCCGCCATAGGTGGCACGCTTTTCGATAACGGCGACCTTCATGCCGAGCTGCGACGCCTTGACCGCGCAGACATAGCCGCCGGGGCCGGAACCGATTACGATGAGATCATAGGACATCTGATTTCCTTCTCTTTATTGAGGTCATCGCCGATGCGAAGGATGGGCGCTGCATGACCGTATTTCCTGGCGGCCAATGGCCGTATTTCTAGTCGTCGGCTCAGCCCGCCTTTTCCGTTGCCAGCTTCAGGCCGAAAGCGATGAACACCGCGCCGCTTGCGCGGTTGATCCAGACGCTCGCCTTTTCGAATGCCGAGCGCATGCGCGGCGTGGTCAGGAACAGAGATACCCCGACGAACCACGCGATCAGGCATGTCGCCATGACGAGGCCATAGCCGAATTTCACCGCCGCGGGCGTCTCATGGCTGACCACGGTCGAGAAGATCGACAGGAAGAACAAGACCGGCTTCGGATTGAGCGCGTTGGCGAGAAAGCCGAGCGAGAAGGCCTTTCCCGCTCCCTGCCTCGCCGTTGCGCCGGCTTGGGCTACGGGCGAAACATCGACCTTGCCAGAACGCAGCGACTGGATGCCGAGATAGATCAGATAGGCCGCGCCCGCCCATTTGATCACGTTGAAGACCATGATCGACTGCGAGATGATCAGGCCCAGCCCCATGATCGTGTAGCTCACATGGAACATCAGCGAGGTGCCGACGCCGAAGCTGCTAAGCACCGCCGAGCGTCTGCCATGCACCAGCGCCTGCCGGATGATCATCGCGGTATCCGCGCCGGGAGCGACGATGGCGAAGGAAAAGATCGCCATCAGCGACGCGAGCTCAATCAGGTATTGATGCTGCATGAAGGGCGTCCCGGTTTATTGCCTGCTGAGCGCGAGTTTAACGCCGAAACCGGCAAAGGCCAGGGCCACGCTGCGCCGCATCCACGCCATCGCCCGTTCGCTCGACAGCACCCGGTCGCGCATCAGCCCGGAAAACTGGCCGTAGACGACGAAGACGGCAAAGGTCATCGCCATGAACACGGCCGAAAGCATCAGCATTTCGAGAACGGGTGCCGCGGCAGCGGGCGAGACGAATTGCGGCAGGAAGGCGAGGAAGAAAACGGAGAGCTTCGGGTTGAGGATGTTGATCAGGAAGCCGTTGCGGACGATCGCAAAAAGGCCTCGCCGCGGAGTCCCCTCTCCGGAAACCCTGAGCGTGCCGCGATCCCTTAGCGTCTGCCAGGCGAGATAGAGCAGATAGGCAACGCCGGCGAACTTCACCGTCTGGAACAAAAGCGCACTGGTGTGAAACAGCGCGGCGAGGCCGAAGACGGAGGCGAGGATCGCCGGAATGATGCCGAGCGTGCAGCCGAAGGCGGCCGCCACGCTTGCCATCCTGCCCTGCGCCAGACCGGTGGCGAGCGTGTAGACCACGCCCGTACCGGGAGCCAGAACCACAATCAGCGCCGTAATCAGAAATTCGATGCTCATGCTTTCCGGCCCCCCGGTTTTGTTGATCAGAGATCGAGAACGAGGCGTTCGGGATCTTCCAGCGTTTCCTTGACGCGCACCAGGAAGGTTACAGCCTCCTGACCGTCGACCATGCGGTGGTCATAGGACAGCGCCAGATACATCATCGGACGGATGACGACCTGGCCGCCGATCGCCATCGGACGCTCCTGTATCTTGTGCATGCCGAGAATGCCGGACTGCGGGGCGTTCAGGATCGGCGAGGACATCAGCGAACCGTAGACGCCGCCATTGGTGATCGTGAAGGTGCCGCCCTGCATGTCGGCCATCGAAAGCTGACCGCCGCGGGCCGCCTTGGCGAGACGGGCGATCTCGGCCTCGATTTCGGCAATCGACATCTGGTCGGCATCGCGCACGACCGGAACCACGAGGCCCTTGTCGGTACCGACGGCCATGCCGATGTGGCAGAAGTTCTTGTAGATGATGTCCGTGCCGTCGATCTCGGCATTGACCGCCGGGATTTCCTTCAGGGCGTGACAGACGGCCTTGGTAAAAAAGCCCATGAAGCCGAGCTTGACGTCGTGCTTCTTCAGGAACAGGTCCTTGTACTTGGAGCGCATCTCCATCACGGCCGTCATGTCCACCTCATTATAGGTGGTCAGCATGGCGGCGGTGTTCTGCGCATCCTTCAGGCGCTTGGCGATGGTCTGGCGCAGGCGGGTCATCTTGACGCGCTCTTCGCGGTCGGCATCCTCGACCTTGGACGGGGCGCGGGCCGGCGCCTTTGCTTCGGCCGGGGCCGGAGCCGATGTGCCCTTGGCGGCCGCGGCAATCACGTCGCCCTTCAGGATCTGGCCGCGCTTGCCGGAGCCTTCCACCTGATCTTCCGAGATGTTCTTCTCGGCCATCATCTTGGCGGCGGCGGGAGCGGCCGGCATGTCGCCGCCCTTGCTTTCCTTGCCCTCGGCCTTTTCCTCAGACTTCGCCTCTTCCTTCGGCGCTTCGTCCTTCTTGGCCTCTTCCTTGGGCTTTTCGTCCTTCTTCTCGCTGGCGGCAGCGCCGTCGCCTTCGCCGATCTGGCCGAGCAGGGCATTCAGCTCCACCGTCTCACCGGCTTCGGCAACGATTTCGGAAAGCACGCCGGCGGCGGGAGCGGGAACCTCGATGGTCACCTTGTCGGTTTCGAGCTCGACGATCGGCTCGTCGGCGGCAACCGCGTCGCCGACCTTCTTGTACCAGGTACCGACAGTCGCCTCGGCAACGGATTCGCCCAGAGTGGGAACGCGGATTTCAGTGGCCATTTCAAAAGTCCCGATCTTGATAATGTCTGTTTCAAAACGCCTTCCGGCGGTTTGCGCATGCCGGGTTCCTCAACCGGCATGCTGGGAAAGTTCAAATCACTCGCCGAGCGCGTCTTCCAGGAAGGCCTCGAGCTGCGCCAGATGGCGCGACATCAGGCCCGTGGCCGTGGAGGCTGCCGCCGGACGACCGGCATAACGCACCCGCGTATGCTTCGCGTCGATATGGGTCAGCACCCATTCCAGATAGGGCTCGATGAACGACCATGCGCCCATGTTCTTCGGCTCTTCCTGGCACCATACCATCTCCGCGTTCTTGAAGCGCGACAGCATGTTGATCAGCGCCTTGGCGGGGAAGGGATAGAGCTGCTCGACGCGCAGCAGGTAGACGTCGTTGATGCCGCGCTTCTCGCGCTCCTCGAACAGATCGTAATAGACCTTGCCCGAGCACAGAACCACGCGGCGGATCTTGGCATCCTTGACCAGCTTGATCGGCGTGTCGTG
The DNA here is from genome assembly GCF_053484255.1 of Martelella sp. FLE1502. Taxonomy (NCBI): domain Bacteria; kingdom Pseudomonadati; phylum Pseudomonadota; class Alphaproteobacteria; order Hyphomicrobiales; family Aurantimonadaceae; genus Martelella; species Martelella sp. FLE1502. The sequence goes on along the minus strand of NZ_JBAKFQ010000016.1, from coordinate 92,310 downwards.
CTCGACCGCATCATCCCACAACAGGCGATGGAACGCGGTCTCGCCGGCCATTTCCGACAGCGTCGAGGTCGCGCGCTTGTGGCGCAGCAGTGACTTCGGCGTCATCAGGATCAGCGGCTTGCGGAAGTCGCGCTTCAGCTGACGGCGCAGGATGTGGAAATAGTTGGCCGGCGTGGTGCAGTTGGCAACCTGCATATTGTCTTCCGCGCACATCTGCAGCCAGCGCTCCAGACGGGCGGACGAGTGCTCCGGCCCCTGCCCCTCATAGCCATGCGGCAGAAGGCAGACGAGGCCGGACATGCGGAGCCATTTGCGTTCTCCAGAGGAGATGAACTGGTCGAAGATCACCTGCGCGCCGTTGGCGAAGTCGCCGAACTGGGCTTCCCACAGCGTCAGCGCGTTCGGGCGCGCCAGCGAGTAGCCGTATTCGAAACCGAGCACGGCTTCTTCCGAAAGCATCGAATTGATGACTTCGTAGCGGCCCTGGGCCTGATGGATATGCTGGAGCGGGATATAACGCTCCTCGGTTTCCTGGTCGTAGAGCACCGAATGGCGCTGCGAGAAGGTGCCGCGCTCGACGTCCTGACCGGAAAGCCGAACCTTGAAGCCCTCATGGCAGAGCGCGCCGAAGGCCAGCGCCTCGGCCATCGCCCAGTCGATCCCCTCGCCGGTCTCGATCATCTTGGCGCGGTTGTCGAGGAAGCGCTGGACGGTACGGTGCACGTTGAAGCCTTCCGGAACCTCGGTCAGCTTCTTGCCGATTTCCTTCAGCGTCTTCATCGGAACCGAGGTCTTGCCGCGGCGCAGCTCGTCGGCATTGTCGGCGGCGCGCAGGCCCGACCACTCGCCGTCCAGCCAGTCGGCCTTGTTCGGCTTGTAGGAGGAGCCGGCCTCGAATTCCTGTTCGAGGAAGTCCTTCCAGTCGGAAAGCATCTGCTCGAACTCGTCCTTGGTGATCAGGCCTTCCTTGATCAGCCGCTCGGCGTAGAGCTGGGTCACGGTCTGGTGGCCGCGGATGGCCTTGTACATCTTCGGCTGGGTGAAGGACGGCTCGTCGCCCTCGTTATGGCCGAAGCGGCGATAGCAGAACATGTCGATGACGACCGGCTTGTGGAACTTCATCCGGAACTCGGTCGCGATCTTGGCGGCATAGACCACCGCTTCCGGATCGTCGCCATTGACGTGGAAGATCGGGGCCTCGATCATCTTCGCCACATCCGACGGATAGGGCGAGGAACGCGAGAAGGCCGGATTGGTGGTAAAGCCGATCTGGTTGTTGACGATGAAATGCACAGTGCCGGCAACGCGATGGCCGCGCAGGCCGGAAAGGCCGAGCACTTCCGCAACGACACCCTGGCCGGCAAAGGCGGCATCGCCATGCAGCAGAAGCGGCATCACCTTGGCGCGCTCGGACAGCGGCACGATCTCGCCCTCGCGCTGGGTGGCGAGGATATCCTGCTTGGCGCGGGCCTTGCCCATCACCACCGGATCGACGATTTCCAGATGCGACGGGTTCGCCGTCAGCGACAGGTGGACATTGTTGCCGTCGAACTCGCGGTCGGAGGACGCGCCGAGATGGTACTTCACGTCGCCCGAGCCCTCGACATCGTCGGGCTTGAACGAACCGCCCTTGAACTCGTGGAAGATCGCGCGGTGGGTCTTGGCCATGACCTGCGACAGCACGTTGAGGCGGCCGCGATGCGGCATGCCGAGCACGATTTCCTTCAGGCCCAGCGAACCGCCGCGCTTGATGATCTGCTCCATCGCCGGGATCAGCGATTCACCGCCATCAAGGCCGAAACGCTTGGTGCCCTTGTACTTGACGTCCAGAAACTTCTCGAAGCCCTCGGCCTCGACCAGCTTCTGCAGGATCGCCTTCTTGCCGTTCTCGGTGAAGGTGATGCTCTTTTCAGGACCTTCGATCCGCTCCTGAATCCAGGCCTTCTCCTCCGGATTGGAGATGTGCATGAATTCGACGCCGAGCGTGGAGCAATAGGTGCGGGTCAGGATATCGACCATTTCCGGGATCGTGGCGTATTCCAGCCCCAGAACATTGTCGATGAAGATCGGGCGGTCGAAATCGGCGTCGGTGAAGCCGTAGGCCTGCGGCGACAATTCGTTGTAGTCGTCGTCGGCCATGCCAGCCAGACCGAGCGGATCGAGATGGGCGTGCAGATGGCCGCGCATGCGGAAGGCGCGGATCATCATCAGCGCGCGCACGGAATCGCGGGTGGCGCGCAACACTTCCTCGCCGGAAAGGGCGGCGCCTTCGGCGGCGGCCTTGGCGGTAAGCTTCTTCTCCACCACGCGCTCGACATCGCCCCAGTTGCCGTCAAGGGCGGCGGTCAGCTCGTCAGCAGGCTTGACCGGCCAGTTGTCCTTTTTCCAGGACGCGCCTTCGGCCGCCTTCCTCACCGCGTCCGGATCATCGCCGAGCGCCTTGAAGAAATCGCGCCACTCTTCCGACACCGAATTCGGATCATCCTCATAGGCCGCGTAGAGATGCTCGATATAGGTGGCATTCGCCCCATCGAGAAACGAGGTCAAGAGAAATTGTTCGTTGGCTTCTTGCCTGGACATGTACACGCGCGGACAAAAAGTCCGCCTCCCGCTTGAAACGGTGAAACCGGCCTCACGCCGGTCCACCCTCTGAAATTCCGTTCAGCCGCGTGACATCACGAGGAAAACGGTATTTTCGTGGCGACCCGCCGGCCGCCACGACATCTTTCTGAACTGGATCAGCCCTTCAGGACTTCAACCAGCGTCTTGCCGAGACGCGCCGGAGACGGTGACACAGTGATGCCTGCCGATTCCATCGCCTCGATCTTGTCCTCAGCGCCGCCCTTGCCGCCGGAAATCACGGCGCCGGCATGGCCCATGGTGCGGCCGGGAGGGGCGGTGCGGCCCGCGATGAAGCCAACCATCGGCTTCTTGCGGCCCTTCTTCGCCTCGTCCTTCAGGAACTGGGCTGCTTCCTCTTCCGCCGAACCGCCGATTTCGCCGATCATGATGATAGACTGGGTGGCGTCGTCGGCCAGGAACATTTCCAGCATGTCTATGAACTCGGTGCCCTTGACCGGGTCGCCGCCAATACCGACGGCCGTAGTCTGGCCGAGGCCTTCATTGGTGGTCTGGAACACGGCTTCATAGGTGAGCGTGCCCGAGCGCGACAGAACGCCGACGGAGCCCTTCTTGAAGATCGAGCCCGGCATGATGCCGATCTTGCATTCTTCCGGCGTCAGAACGCCGGGGCAGTTCGGCCCGATCAGACGCGACTTCGACTTGTCGAGCTTCGCCTTGACCTTGACCATGTCGGCCACCGGAATGCCTTCGGTGATGCAGACGATCAGCGGAATTTCCGCCTCGATCGCTTCCAGGATGGCAGCGCCCGCGCCTGCCGGCGGAACGTAGATTACCGACGCATCGGCGCCGGTCTTCTCCTTGCCTTCGGCAACCGAGGCAAAGATCGGCAGATTGGTGCCGTCAACGCCGGAGGACCATTCGGAACCACCCTTCTTCGGATGGATACCGCCGACCATCTTGGTGCCGTAATAGGCAAGGGCCTGCTCGGTGTGGAAGGTGCCGGTCTTGCCGGTGAGGCCCTGAACCAGAACCTTGGTGTCTTTGTTGACCAGAATGGACATGGGTACTCAGGCCTCCTTCACGGCCGAAACGATTTTCTGGGCCGCGTCATCGAGATCGTCGGCGGAGATGACGTTGAGGCCACTCTCGTTGATGATCTTCTTGCCGAGTTCGACATTGGTGCCTTCGAGACGGACGACCAGCGGCACCTTGAGGCCGACTTCCTTGACGGCCGCGATCACGCCTTCGGCGATGACGTCGCAGCGCATGATGCCGCCGAAGATGTTGACCAGAATGCCCTTCACGGCCGGATCGGCGGTGATGATCTTGAACGCCGCCGTGACCTTCTCCTTGGAAGCGCCGCCGCCGACATCGAGGAAGTTCGCGGGCTCGGCGCCGTAGAGCTTGATGATGTCCATGGTCGCCATGGCAAGGCCCGCGCCATTGACCATGCAGCCGATATTGCCGTCGAGCGCGACATAGGCGAGGTCATATTTCGATGCCTCGATTTCCTTGGCGTCCTCTTCCGTCGTGTCGCGCAGCGCGCGAACATCGTCGTGGCGGAACAGCGCATTGCCGTCGAAGGAGACCTTGGCGTCGAGAACGCGCAGATGGCCGTTTTCCATGACGATCAGCGGGTTGATCTCGAGCAGGCTCATGTCCTTTTCGACGAAGGCCTTGTAGAGGATCGGGAACAGGCGCTCAGCGTCCTTGGCCGCATCGCCTTCAAGCTTCAGCGCCTCGCACAGCGTCTTGACGTCGGACGCGGTGACGCCGGTTTCCGGGTCGATCGCCACGGTGACGATCCTGTCTGGGGTTTCCTCGGCGACGGCTTCGATGTCCATGCCGCCTTCGGTGGAGACCACGAAGGCCACCTGGCCGACGGTGCGGTCGACCAGAAGCGAGCAGTAGAGTTCGCGGTCGATATCGGCGCCGTCCTCGATATAGAGGCGGTTGACCTGCTTGCCGGCGGGGCCGGTCTGCTTGGTCACCAGCGTGTTGCCGAGCATCTCGTCCACAAACGCCTTCACTTCGTCCGCCGATTTCGCCAGACGAACGCCGCCCTTGGCATCGGGGCCGAGTTCCTTGAACTTGCCCTTGCCGCGGCCGCCGGCATGGATCTGGCTCTTGACCACGTAAAGCGGGCCGGGAAGCTTGGCCACGGCGGCGTCGACTTCATCCTTGGTCAGGATGGCGACGCCATCGGCCACCGGCGCGCCGTAGCTCTTGAGCAGAGCCTTGGCCTGGTATTCATGAATATTCATTCGATATCCGTCCTTTTAGAGAAAGCGGCTTATTTCAGCGAGGGCGCGATTTCCTTGCAGGCATCGCAAAGGCCCTTCACGGCGTCCACCGACTTGTCGAAGCCGGCCTTGTCCTCGCCTTCCAGCGGAATCTCGACGATGCGCTCGACACCGCCCTCGCCGATGACGATCGGAACACCGACATACATGCCGTCGACGCCGTATTCTCCGGTGAGGTGGGCAGCGGCCGGCATGACGCGCTTCTTGTCCTTGAGGTAGCTTTCGGCCATGGCGATGGCGGAAGCGGCAGGCGCGTAATAGGCCGAGCCGTTCTTCAGCAGGGCAACGATTTCACCGCCGCCGCCGCGGGTGCGGGTGATGATCGCGTCGAGCTTTTCCTGGGTGGTCCAGCCCATCTTGACCAGATCGGGCAGCGGAATGCCGGCAACCGTCGAATACTGCGCGACGGGCACCATGGTGTCGCCGTGGCCGCCGAGAACGAAGGCGGTGACATCTTCAACCGAAACGTTGAACTCTTCGGCGAGGAAGTAGCGGAACCGGGCCGAGTCGAGAACGCCGGCCATGCCGACGACCTTGTTGGCAGGAAGACCGGAGAACTTCTGCAGCGCCCAGACCATGGCGTCGAGCGGGTTGGTGATGCAGATGACGAAGGCGTTCGGAGCATGCTGCGCGATGCCCGCGCCGACGGCTTCCATGACCTTCAGGTTGATGCCGAGCAGGTCGTCGCGGCTCATGCCGGGCTTGCGCGGCACGCCGGCGGTGACGATGCAGACATCGGCGCCGGCGATGGCGGAATAATCGGATGCGCCGGAAAGCTTGGCGTCAAAGCCGTCAACCGGCGAGGATTCGGCGATGTCGAGCGCCTTGCCCTGCGGCAGACCGTCCGCGATATCGAACAGGACGACGTCGCCCAGTTCCTTGAGCCCGGCGAGATGCGCGAGCGTGCCCCCGATCATGCCCGAACCGATCAATGCGATTTTATTGCGCGCCATGAATTATATCCTCTGAAAAATCCATTTCCGAGCACGCCGCAAAGCCTGCCCATGTCGCAAGTTGGGATAGCCCCTATCCGGGCGATTTTCAACCGGTTTTTCCGAGGCTAATATTTTCAATCGGTTATATATATTTTAATTGACGTAAAGGTAAGAATTCAAAAAGACGTGATCGTCATTCCGCCGCATTTGCGGCCCATTTTTTCTTGTGCGCTGCAAGGTAATCCGTGCTGCGCATCTCGAAAAGCCGCGAGGCGGTGCGGTCGAATTCGAAGCCCTCGCGGCCCTTGCGCTCGGGCAGGAGATCCTCCGGCATTGCCGCCGCTGAAATCACCGTGCGGATCGTCTGGTCGTAAAGCGTATCGATCAGCATGATAAAGCGCTTGATTTCATTTCGGCTATCGCTACCGAGCACCGGCACGCCATCGATGAACACCGTGCGATAGCGCCTGGCGATCGCCATATAGTCCGTTGCCCCGAGCGGCCTTTTGCAGAGGTCGTCGAAGGTGAACCGTGCCACTTCGCCACAGGCCTTGGGCACATGCAGCACGCGGCCGCGCATTTCAATCTCCTCGGGCTCGCCCTCCTTGCCGCCTGTCAAAAGGTCCCAGTTCTCGTCCATCCGTGTCGCCGCCTTCTCGTCAAGCGGGGTCAGGTAGACCGGCCGTCCCTCGAACTTCTCCATGCGATAGTCGGTAGCAGAATCGAGTGTCGTTACCGTGACATTGTTCTTCAGCACATCGATGAAGGGCAGGAACAGGCCGCGATTGAGGCCATCCTTGTAGAGATCGTCGGGCGCCACATTGGAGGTCGCCACCAGCACGCAGCCGCGCTCAAACAGCGCGGAAAACAGCCGCGACAGGATCATCGCGTCGGCGATATCGGTGACGGTGAATTCGTCGAAGCACAGAAGCCGGTTCTCGGCGATGATCTCGTCCGCCACCGGGCCGATCGGATCCGCCTCCTTCACCTCGCCGGCCTTGAGCTTGCGGCGATAGGCATTCAGCCTGTCCTGCACATCGGCCATGAAAGCAAAGAAATGGGCGCGGCGCTTGTCCGCAATCGGCGCAAGTTCGAAGAACATGTCCATCAGCATGGTCTTGCCGCGCCCGACGCTGCCGTGAATGTAAAGGCCTTGGGTCAGAGGCCCGCCGCTCTTGCCGCCGCTGAAGAGCCGCGACAGCAGCTTGCCCTTCCGCCGCGATGGCGCCGCCTTCAGCCCTTCAAGCACCGTGTCGAGTTCTGCCGCCACCGCGCGCTGCGCTTCGTCCGGGCTCAGTGTCTTGTCGTCAGTCAGCGCCTGCAGGCGCGCGGTCACGGTCGCAGCCATCAATATTTCCGGTTTTGGGAATCTGGTGGCGAGCTCCGCCAGGCGGCCCGCCGGGTAAGGCAGAAAAAAGGGCCCGTCCGGGCCCTTTTCGTCAGCGGCTCAGCACGACCTGCTGGCCGGAGCTGCTGGTGCCTTCGATGCGATTGTCGGCGGTCTTGTAAAGCCTGGCGATGGCATAGCCATTGGCATCGTTGAGCACGACCTGATCGCCATTGATGCCCCAGGACTTCATGGTGGAAAGCCCGCCGGTGCAACCGCGCGTGCCGCCGCGCAGGCCTTCGCCGAGATTGGTCAGCGTCAGGAACATATCGCAGGAAACGCCGCCTTCGTTCACTTTCCAGCTGCCCACAAGCGCCGAATTGGTCACCGGAACCGCGCCCGCCGGGGCGGAAACATTGCCCATGCCGCCCGCCGTTTCGGTCGGGGCGCCCGGGGCTGCCGGATACTGCCCCGTCGTCGCGGTGGTATCGGTCATGCCCGGCTGGGTGGTTCCGTAGGTGCCGGTCGTCGAAGCGCCACCGGGCGGCGGCAGCGAGCCGCTCTGCACCTGTCCGGCAGGCGCCGGGGTCAAGGGCTGCGGCGGCGGAGGCGCCGGCGGAGAATAATCATAGGTCGTCCGCTGACATGCGCTGAGGGCGAGAACCCCGGTCACTGCCGCGACCACCAAAACCTTGTGAACCATCAACCCGAACTCCTGCTCCTCTGGCGCAATGGGGCACAGCCCCGTTTGCACAGCTTCAAAGTGCCTGCCTGCCCGCCACACCAAATAGGCGAGGCGACGACCGGACCTGTCGGCAATCATATCGTGCGCAAGTCCAATCCGGCAAGGGCTACACCACATTCACCCGAAAGCGCAACCATGCCGGCGCCTGAACCGGCTTCACGATTGCGTAAGCGGCGTAAGAAACCGAGGCGCCCGAACGAACGATCAGACCGAACGCTCGACCATCATCTTCTTGATGCCGGCAATCGCCTTGGCGGGGTTCAGCCCCTTCGGACAGGCCTGGGTGCAGTTCATGATGGTGTGGCAGCGATAGAGCCGGAAGGGGTCTTCCAGATTGTCGAGCCGCTCGCCGGTTGCCTCATCTCTGGAGTCGATCAGCCAGCGATAGGCCTGCAACAGCACGGCCGGGCCGAGATAGCGGTCGCCGTTCCACCAATAGGACGGACAGGAGGTCGAGCAGCAGGCGCACAGGATGCACTCGTAAAGCCCGTCGAGCTTGACGCGGTCCTCATGGCTCTGCTTCCACTCCTTCGCCGGCGGCGGGGAGACGGTCTTGAGCCAGGGCTCGATGGAGCGGTGCTGGGCGTAGAAATTGTTGAGGTCCGGCACCAGGTCCTTCACCACCGGCATGTGCGGAAGCGGATAGATCTTCACCGCGCCCTTGATGTCGTCCATGCCCTTGGTGCAGGCGAGCGTGTTGGTGCCGTCGATATTCATCGCGCAGGACCCGCAAATGCCCTCGCGACAGGACCGGCGCAGCGTCAACGTCGGGTCGATATTGTTCTTGATGTACAAGAGCGCATCGAGAACCATCGGCCCGCAATCATCGAGATCGATGAAATAGGTGTCGATCGACGGGTTCTCGCTGGTATCCGGGTTCCAGCGGTAGATCTTGAACTCGCGAAGATTGGAAGCGCCTTCCGGCTTCGGCCAGGTCTTGCCCGTTTTGATCTTCGAGTTCTTGGGAAGCGTGAATTCAACCATCAGGCTTTGCCTTTTCCTGTTTTCTTCGCCGAAGCGCGCTCAACGGCCGGCATCAGGTCGTTGTTTTCTTCGATACGCAGCATTCGAATGTCGCGAACAGAAGCCGCGAACCAGTCGAAACCATCCGTCAGTTCCTGGATCGTCAACACGCAGCCCACGGCATCAACGCTGTCATCCCCGAAATAGGTGCTGCCCTGCTGCCAGCCAAAGCCGCGGTCCGCCAGAAAGCTGCGAATTTCATAGTAGGCGTTGTTCCACGACTGCCCCGGATAGACTTCCTTGAGGCTGTTGGTATCGAGGTCGAAAACAATCGCATACATGGAGCGCCCCTTCGAAACCGGCGGTACTCTGCTGTTATGTCCGATCACGTTCATGGCGGTGTCCTTTCACCGCCATTATAGCATATTTGTTGACGGCCAACCTGCCATCAATACACCCGCGCCTTGGGCGCGATCTTCTTGATGTCGATGCCGTCGGCGATGAGGTCGGTGTGAACCGGGCGGTAGTCGAGCTTGACGTCGCCGGCCTCATTGACCCAGGCCAGCGTGTGCTTGCGCCAGTTCTCGTCGTCGCGACCGGCGAACGGGCCATCTGCATAGTCCTCGCGAGCATGCGCTCCGCGGCTTTCCTTGCGGGCTTCCGCGCCGTAGACAGTGGTGATCGCGCAGGCCATCAGGTTCTGCAGTTCCAGCGTCTCGACAAGGTCGGAATTCCAGATCATCGAGCGGTCGGTGACCTTGACGTCCGGCAGTTCCTTCCAGATTTCCGAAATCCGGCGGCAGCCTTCCTCCAGCGTTTCCTGGGTGCGGAACACGGCCGCCTCTTCCTGCATGGCGCGCTGCATCTTGTCGCGCAGCACCGCCGTCGGCTGCGAGCCGGAGGCGTGGCGGGTCTTGTCGAAGCGTTCCATGATCCTGTCGCAGGCTTCGATATTGAGCGCCGGGATTGACGCCTCGCGATCGATCACCTGACCGGCGCGGATCGCCGCGGCGCGGCCGAAGACCACGAGGTCGATCAGCGAATTGGAGCCGAGACGGTTGGCGCCATGCACCGAGGCGCAACCGGCCTCGCCGACCGCCATCAGGCCGGGCGCAAGACGCTCGGGATTGTCGCCGTCGGCGTTCAGCACTTCACCGTAATAATTGGTCGGAATGCCGCCCATATTGTAGTGGACGGTCGGCAGCACCGGGATCGGCTCGCGGGTCACATCGACGCCGGCGAAAATCTTGGCGCTCTCGGAAATCCCCGGCAGGCGCTCGGCGAGCACCGCGGGATCGAGATGGTCGAGATGCAGGAAGATGTGATCCTTGTTCTTGCCGACGCCGCGGCCCTCACGGATTTCCATGGTCATGCAGCGCGAGACTACATCGCGCGAGGCAAGGTCCTTGGCCGACGGCGCATAGCGCTCCATGAAGCGCTCGCCCTCGGAGTTGACAAGATAACCGCCCTCGCCGCGCGCGCCCTCGGTAATCAGGCAGCCCGCGCCATAAATGCCGGTCGGGTGGAACTGGACGAACTCCATGTCCTGCAGCGGCAGGCCGGCGCGCGCGATCATGCCCGCGCCATCGCCGGTGCAGGTATGCGCGGACGTCGCCGAGAAATAGGTGCGGCCGTAACCGCCGGTCGCAAGCACCACCATCTTGGCCGAGAAGCGATGGATCGTGCCGTCATCGAGGTTCCAGGCAACCACACCGGTGCAGGTCCCGTCTTCGCTCATGATCAGGTCGATCGCGAAATATTCGATGAAGAACTCGGCGTTGTTCTTCAGCGACTGGCCGTAAAGCGTATGCAGGATGGCGTGGCCGGTACGGTCGGCGGCAGCACAGGTGCGCTGCACCGGCGGACCTTCGCCGTAATTCTGCATGTGGCCGCCGAAGGGGCGCTGATAAATCTTGCCCTCTTCATTACGCGAGAAGGGCACGCCGTAATGCTCGAGCTCATAGACCGCCTGCGGCGCTTCCATGGCGAGATACTGCATCGCGTCGACATCGCCGAGCCAGTCGGAGCCCTTGACGGTGTCGTAGAGATGCCACTGCCAGCAATCGGGCGTCATGTTCTGCAGCGAGGCGGCAATGCCGCCCTGGGCGGCAACGGTGTGCGAGCGCGTCGGGAACACCTTGGTGATGCAGGCGGTCTTGAAGCCCTGTTCGGCCATGCCGAGCGTGGCGCGCAGGCCGGAACCGCCGGCGCCGACCACGATCACGTCATAGGCGTGGTCGACATATTCATAGGCCTTGCCATTGGCGGCGGGAGAAGAAGGATTAGCCATGTGAATATTATCCTACAAACGCGATTTTCAGGATGGCGAACAGACAGAGCCCGCCGATCAGCACGGTGAAGAAGGTGTTCGCCATCACCGCGAGGAGCTTCAGCACTTCGCCATGGATGTAGTCGTCGATGATTTCCTGCATGCCGATGCGCATGTGGACGAGGCCGGCGACGATCATCAGGCCCATCAGCACGGCGATGAAGGGATTGGCGAGGCTCGCCACGACTTCTTCATAGGGCGCGCCGATATGGGCAATGATGAAGATGATGAACAGGACGAACAGCGGAACGAGCGCGACGGCCGTCATCCGCTGCATCCAGAAATGATGGGTCCCTTCCTTGGCGGAGCCGAGGCCGCGAACCTTTTTCAGCGGTGTACGCATATCCATGGTGCTCTCCTTACCAGACCAGAAGCCCTACGATCCACAGAAGGACCGTGACCGCGACCGAGACGAAAGGCAGAGCGACCGCCAGCTTCGTGGTGAATTCCTTGCCGAGACCATGGCCGAGATCCCAGGCAAAATGGCGAAGGCCGCCGAGCAGATGGTGCACCAGCGCCCAGGTGTAGCCGAACAGGATCAAAAGCCCGAGCCAGGAGCCGAAGAACCAGCTCACGCAATCGAAGGCGTCCTTGCCCATGGCTGCAGAGACCAGCCAGGCAGCGAGCAGGATCGTGCCGAAATACATCGCGCCGCCGGTGATGCGGTGGATGATCGACATCGCCATCGTCGGAATGAACCGGTAGACTTGAAGATGCGGCGATAGGGGCCGGTTGCTGGTCGGAGTGGCCATCAAAACCTCGCAGGCGTTCTATAGGACGCGGCAATTATGCATTCGGCATCGCCCGGCAACCAGAGCCGGACGCAACCGACGTTCACCGGTGGTGTAGCCACCGCAAACGGCCGCGACAAGTCCATTCGCTCCGCCCGTCCCGATTTAATCGGTTTGACAGTCCGCGGATCGAACAAGACCGTTTATCGGAACCGGAAATTCGCATGCTTTTGTCATCAAGTCCATCCGGGTCGTGGAATTTCAAGCGGTTAACATGAGTGCACAACTCATGTTTGACGACTCAGGTACATCCGATGAAGCGCCAGACCTTGGTCCGTTTCACCTCGCTGTCCTCCAGTACGCGCGTGACCGGGACCTGGTATTCGGCCAGCCGCTCCAGGAGCTCCTTCGGGCAATAGGCCCGCCCGGGATCGCCGACGAGAATGGTGATACCACGCGCCGTCAGTCGTGCGAACCAGGGCAGCAGCGCCGCCGCCCATTGAGCATCGTAGAACACATCTCCGGCAAGCAGCACGTCGCAATCCGGCGTGGTCTCCATCAGATTCTGGCTGGTAAAGCCGAGCGCGACATCGTTCAGCTCGGCATTGAGCTTGACGGCAACGCCCGAGAAGGCATCGATATCGGCCGCGAGAACAGAGGCAGCGCCCGCCTTGGCCGCGGCGATCGCCACCAGTCCGGAGCCGCTGGCGAAATCGATGACCCTATTGCCGGCCACGCAGTCAGGGTGATCCAGCACATAACGCGCCAGCCCCTGCCCGCCCGCCCAGGCGAAGGCCCAGAATGGCGGCGGCACGCCGGTTGCCTCAAGCTCGGCCTCGGTCTTCTGCCACAGATCATGCACCTCGCTCGCAAGCCGCAGGCGGATCTCCGGCACATGCGGCGGGGCCAGGATTTCGGTGTTCTCGAGAATGAAGGCTTCGGGGTTTTTCATGCGCATGAAAAAGCTCTCTCCCGGCCATTTACCGGAAGAAAGCGCGCAATCAGGCCCAGGGGCGCTCGGCCGCGAGCTTGTTTTCGTAGCTGGCGATATTGTCGCTCTTTTCGAGCGTAAGCGAGATGTCGTCGAGGCCGTTCAGCAGGCAGTGGCGCTTGAAGGCGTCGAGCTCGAACTTGATCGAACCGCCATCGGGACCGGTGATTTCCTGGTTCTCCAGATCGACCGTCAGAACCGCATTGGACCCGCGCTCGGCGTCGTCCATCAGCTTCTCCAGCTCCTGCGGCGAAACGATGATCGGCAGAATGCCGTTCTTGAAGCAGTTGTTGTAGAAAATGTCGGCGAAGCTGGTGGAAATCACGCAGCGGATGCCGAAATCGGCCAGCGCCCAGGGCGCGTGTTCACGCGAGGAGCCGCAGCCGAAATTGTCGCCGGCCACGAGAATCTTGGCGTCGCGATACGCGGGCTTGTTCAAAACGAAATCCGGATTTTCCGAACCGTCCTGATTGTAGCGCGCCTCGGCGAAAAGCCCGACGCCGAGACCGGTGCGCTTGATCGTCTTCAGATAATCCTTGGGAATGATCATGTCGGTATCGACATTGACCACGGGCAGCGGCGCGGCAACGCCCGTCAGCTTGACAAATTTTTCCATGGGACATCCTCGGCAGATTTTATTGAGCTTGCCATCGCTCTATAGCGGTTTTACGCCGCTTTCAACGGAAAACTGTACCTTTTGGTACGCGTGGACGAAAACAAAAGGCAGCCGCAAGGGCTGCCCGAAAAGCGATCGAACCGCGAAAGCGAACCTCTTATAGGTCGATGATCTTGCCCTTGCCATCATCCCACACACGCATGCCATCCTTGCGGCGGCAGTCGCGGGTGCGAACCGGAACCGGTGCCTGATTAAGCTTGCCGGCAACCATGCGGGCAACGGTCAGCACGGCAAGAACGCCCATCAGCGCCAGACCAACGGAAAAAGCAAATACGGTCACGAAGGCCACGGCAGCCAGCCCGACGATTGCCATTACTACGGAGCGGATGTTTTCCATCATCAGTTTCCTTTCACACCTGTTAATCTGGCGCGTCGGTGGCCTTTGCGCAAGGGGCAGAGACCATTTTGTCTCATTGAATGCGAACGAAAACTTTGCGAAGCATCATTTTCAGGCACTGCTAAAACTTGTGAGTCCGGAAATTGTCAGGAATATGGCCATGACTTCCATAAAACTGTGGCGTTCTCTGCTGAGCGTCCCCGCCATCAACCGCCGCGCGCTGGAAAAGTCGAGGACGCTGGCGGCCGACGCGATCATCTACGATCTGGAAGATGCGGTTGCCCCGGGCAAAAAGGCCGAGGCGCGCGAGAATCTCGAGCGGCTCTATAGCGAGGACCGGCCCGAAGGCGTGACCGCGATCCGGGTAAACCCGCTCGATACCGAAGACGGCAGCGAGGACATGAAAACCGTGTTGGCCTGCCAGCCCGATGCCGTTCTGTTGCCGAAGGTCGGCAATGTCGCATGCGTAGCCACGGCCGGCGCGCTTTTGAAGAGAAACGGCGCGCCGGAGCGGATCAAGCTCTGGGCGATGATCGAGACGCCGGAAGGCGTGGTCAATGCTGCTGCCATTGCCGGCGCGTTTTCGGATGTGCGGGCCGGCGGGCGGCTTGAGGCGCTGGTCGTCGGCGTCAATGATTTGCGCGCGGACACCGGCGTGGCGCCCTCGCCCAGCCGCGCCTATCTCGTGCCGTGGCTGATGCAGACCGTGCTTGCCGCCCGCGCCTACGGCATCCGCGTCATCGACGGCGTCTACAATGACTTCGCCGATCAGGAGGGTTATGCGGCCGAATGCGCCGAAGGCGCGGCCATGGGGTTTGACGGCAAGATGCTGATCCACCCCAACCAGATCGAGGCCGCCAACCGCCATTTCAGCCCGTCGGAAGACGCCGTGGCCGAGGCGCGCGCGATCGTGGAAGCATTTGCAAAGCCGGGCGCGGAAGCGCTAAACGTCATCGATCTCGACGGCCGCATGGTCGAGCGCCTGCATCTGGAGCAGGCCCGGTCGCTGCTGGCCAAGGTCGACGCCATTCAATCGACAAAGGATACCCGATGAAACTCTACCGCTTCCTCACCGGCCCGGACGACTCGTCCTTCTGCCACCGCGTCACTGACGCGCTGAACAAGGGCTGGGAACTCCACGGCGCACCGTCGCTGACCTTCGATCCCAATCTCGGCAAAACCTATTGCGGCCAGGCCGTGGTGAAGGAAGTCGAGGGCAAGGAATATGATCCATCGATCAAGCTCGGCGAGCAATAAAGAACAGCCCGGCTACCGGATGAGAGGCAGCAGTGCCGCCATCAATTCCCTGACAAGATCGGCGCCGGCTTGGCCGGCGCCCTTTTCTCGTCCTTCGGGAACAGGGGAAAACCCGGCTTCATTGTCGAAATACTTGCCGAAGAAGGCGGCATTGCTGATCTCAAACCGTTCTGAAATCTCTCCCGCCCCTTCATAGCCCAACAAACCTTGATGAAGGGCATTGACCGCGAGCAGGCGCTGTTTGAGCTGTAAATTGCGCTCATTAACCTTGCGCGTACCGTTTTCGTAGAATGGCACGGCGCGGTTGATCGCCAGCATCGCCTCCGCCTGCAACGCCATGAGCGCTTGATTTTCGGCGGTTGCTCGGTAGTCCAGCGCATCGGCGTCTATCGGCCGCTCGAGCGCCGAAAGAAAATCCCTGCGAATGTCATTTCCGACAAAACCATCCCGCCTGTAAATTCTGAAGTCGCAGGAGGATCGTCCGAAAACGGCGCTCCAGTTATCCGCGATTGCTTCGAAATTGTAGTAGTAGCGCGAAGGCTTTACATTTTGCGTGAGATAGTCTGCGAGCGAGAGCGTGCAATCGCGCAGCAGCGCAGTCGAGTAGAGCGATGTAGCCATGCTGCTCTGCTCCCGGAAATAACAGATGACCGTCACAGCCGTACAATGCCGGGCGAGAAACGCGGCAAGCCGTCTGATATCTTCCCTTTCTGTCAGACGGCTATGGAGAAATTCCGACGTGATCAGAAAAACGTCGTGCTTTTCAGCGGCAAGGCGAAACTCTTCATCGAGGGCTCTCTCGAAACCGCTAAAAAAACGGTCTTTCTCAGCAAGCGTGCTGATGCCCACCTCTCGCGCCCAGGCATCTATATTACTTTGAAAATACTCGCTGATATAGAGATTGTTGGTGTTACCAAGCCGGAGGCTGAGATAAACGCCCGACCTGCTCAACGCCTCACGATTGAGGTAGAGCCAATTCTGAAGAACCGTGGTGCCGGTCTTCTCCGTACCGATATGCAGAATGCATCGCAATCACGCCGCTCCTTCCGATTCACGAAAATACAATCCGGAGAAACAGAACACTCCTACCACAACCTGAGATGGAAGAGAATACTACATGTCAAGGTGCCCATCGACGCGGAGGGGCATGCGAGCAGTCATCGAATTGTCTGGACCGGTTGAAACGGCCTGAGCAGATATCCGTCCGGGTCTCGCACCCAGAGCTGGCGCTGGCCTCTTTCGCCATTCGGCGTTCGATAGCGCCGCTCCTCGGGACCGAGTACGAGCGACCATTCCGCCTTGGCAAGCCGCGCGACGATACCGTCGAAATCAGCGACCTCGAGCTGGAAGTTGATGCCGCCGCCAAGGTTCTGCGGCGCGTCCCCCACGTTCCGCCCCATGCCGATCGTGTCCAGCATGAGCTGCGCCGCGCCCAGTTCCAGAAAGGCAAAGCCCTCCTCCGGGCGGTCATAGGCGATCGAAAAGCCGATCAGGCCGACATAGAAATCGAGGCTTTTCGAAAGGTCCCTCACGCCGAGTTCCGGAATGAGGGCGTTGAACCTCACTTGCGGCCCCAGAGGACCTTGAAGCGGGCATTGCGATAGTCCTCGCCGCTCTCCTTGCAGTTTTCCGCAAGCACCGGCTCATAGGGCAGGCCGCGATTGGCGACCAGAAGCAGCCGCCCGCCGGGCTTCAGCGCGTCGCAGGCGGCCTTGATCAGCGCCTTGCCGAGGGAGGGTTCGGCGGCCTTGCCGGCGTGGAAGGGCGGGTTCATGATGATCAGGTCGTAGCGCGTCCTGACCTTCTCGCCCGCAAGGTCCTGCCAGAAATAACGGAATGCGCCCTGCTGGCCCGCCAGGTTGACCTTGGCGCGTTCCAGCGCGCGGTAATCCGCCTCGTAGAGATCGATGCCCTCCGTGCGCGGCGCGCGTTCGGCGAGCATTGCGGCAAGATAGCCCCAGCCGGCGCCGAAATCGGCGGCGAGGCCGGAAAAATCCTCCGGCAGGCGCTCGCCGAGAATGCGAGAACCCTCGTCGATCCGGTCATGCGAGAACAGGCCCGCCACGGTGGTGAACCGGCCATCGATCTCGACCGTCGGGTGGGTGAGTTTCGCGAGCGCTTCCGACGGTTCCTCCGGGCGGGTGAACCACACGGCGACGCCATGATATTTCGGCATGGAATCGAGATCGGCAAACAGGTGGCCGAGCCGCTTCCGCAGCGACTGGATGCCTTCTTCCTTGGTGCCCGCGATCACGATGAAACCGCCGGGCACGGTCTTTGCGAGCGCTTCCGCGATCCGGTTCTCGTTTTCGCCGCGATGCTTGGTGAGCAGGATGAGCGTCAGGTCGTAACGCCCCTCGCCCGCCTCCGGCGCAACGTCGGCATGAGCGCGCTCCAGCCCGATGAAATGCGGGCGATAGGGCTGCACCGCCTCGATCGCCGCACCAAAGCCCTCCGGCACGCGGTAACCGGGCTCAGCGCCCAGAAACAGACAACGCCCGCCCTCGGGCATGGCGATCGTGCCGCTTTCGAAGGGATGGAAAATGGTTTTCAGCGTCTCGCGGGCCATGATGTCACCTGTGAAAAAGGCGCGAGCGATAGCTGCTCACGCCTGAAAATGAATGCCTTGCGGTTCTTTCCCTCAATCTCTCCCCTTGAGGGAGAGATGCCCCGAAGGGGCAGAGAGGGGTGAACCCTATCGGCAAATGCGGAGCTACGGGCTTGTGCCCATTACCCCTCTCTGTCGCTTTCGCGACATCTCCCCCTCAAGGGGGGAGATCGTGTGGAGTATGCCGCGCCGCTGCCTTGTCACGTCCAGCGCCGAGCCCGCCTCTTCAGAGACGTAACCCCACCACTCAGGCCAGCCTTACTCGGCGGCGTCGGATTTCGGCTTGCGCTCGATTTCCTTGCCGGTTTCCTGATCAACGACCTTCATCGACAGCTTGACCTTGCCGCGCTCGTCGAAGCCGATGAGCTTGACCCAGACCTTGTCGCCTTCCTTGACCACGTCGGTGGTCTTGGCAACGCGCTCGGAAGCAAGCTGCGAGATGTGAACGAGACCGTCGCGCGGGCCGAAGAAGTTGACGAAAGCGCCAAAATCGGCGGTCTTGACGACCGTGCCTTCATAGATCGCGTTCAGTTCCGGCTCGTCGACGATCGAGTGGATCCACTTCTTGGCCGCTTCGATTTCCTTGCCGGAAGAAGAAGCGATCTTGATCGTGCCGTCGTCGTCGATGTTGATCTTGGCGCCGGTCTTTTCCACGATCTCGCGAATGACCTTACCGCCCGAACCGATAACGTCGCGGATCTTGTCGACGGCAATCGTCATCATCTCGATACGCGGAGCATATTCGCCGAGCTGCTCGCGGCCCTCGGTGATCGCCTTGGACATTTCGCCGAGAATATGCTTGCGGCCGCCCTGGGCCTGGCCGAGCGCGACCTTCATGATCTCTTCGGTAATGCCGGCGATCTTGATGTCCATCTGCAGCGAGGTGATGCCGTCGGCGGTGCCTGCGACCTTGAAGTCCATGTCGCCGAGGTGGTCCTCGTCACCGAGAATGTCGGAGAGAACCGCGAATCGCTCGCCTTCCAGGATCAGGCCCATGGCGATGCCGGCAACCGGCTTTGCCAGCGGAACGCCGGCATCCATCAGCGCCAGCGAGGTGCCGCAGACGGTCGCCATCGAGGACGAGCCGTTGGATTCGGTGATTTCCGAGACGATGCGCAGCGTGTAGGGGAACTGTTCCACCGTCGGCAGCATCGGCCGGATCGCGCGCCATGCAAGCTTGCCGTGGCCGATTTCACGGCGGCCCGGAGAGCCCATGCGGCCGGTCTCGCCGACCGAATAGGGCGGGAAGTTGTAGTGCAGCAGGAAGCGTTCCTTGTACATGCCGGTCAGGGCATCGACATACTGCTCGTCTTCGCCGGTGCCGAGCGTGGCAACCACCAGCGCCTGGGTTTCGCCGCGGGTGAACAGCGCCGAACCATGGGTGCGCGGCAGGATGCCGACTTCCGAGACGATCGGACGGACGGTCTCGAGATCGCGGCCGTCGATGCGGCTCTTGGTGTCGAGAATGTTCCAGCGCACGATCTTGGCCTGGAGGTGCTTGAACACGGCGCCGATTTCTTCGGCTGTGTACTTTGCTTCCTCGCCTTCGGCCGGGGCGTAACGCTCCTTCACCTTCGCCTTGCAGGCGTCGACGGCGGCGTAGCGGGCGGCCTTCTCGGTGATCTTGTAGGCGTCGCGCAGTTCGGTCTCGATGAAGGAGAGCATGTCGTTTTCAAGCGCGGAATGATCTTCCGGCTCGAACTCGCGCGGCTCCTTGGCGGCGACTTCGGCGAGCTTGATGATCGCGTCGATCACCGGCTGGAAGCCCTTGTGGCCGAACATGACGGCGCCGAGCATGACGTCCTCGGGAAGCTCCTGAGCTTCCGATTCAACCATCAGAACGGCATCGCCCGTGCCGGCGACAACGAGGTCGAGCGCGGTTTCGGGCATTTCGTCGATATGCGGGTTCAGCACATATTCGCCGTTGATGTAGCCGACGCGCGCGCCGCCGATCGGGCCCATGAACGGAACGCCGGACAGCGTCAGCGCGGCCGAGGTCGCGACCATGGCGAGAATGTCGGGGTTGTTCTCAAGGTCGTGCTGGAGAACGGTGACCACCACCTGGGTGTCGTTCTTGTAGCCTTCCGGGAACAGCGGACGGATCGGACGGTCGATCAGGCGGGAAACGAGGGTCTCGTTTTCGCTCGGACGGCCTTCGCGCTTGAAATAACCGCCGGGAATGCGGCCGGCTGCAAAGGTCTTTTCCTGGTAGTTGACGGTGAGCGGGAAGAAATCCTGGCCCGGCTTCGGCTCCTTGGCGGAGACGACGGTGGCGAGAACGGCGGTCTCGCCATAGGTGGCCAGAACCGCGCCGTCAGCCTGACGGGCAATCTTGCCGGTCTCCAGCGTGAGCGTGCGACCGGCCCACTCGATTTCCACTTTGTGGCAATTGAACATGTCTTGTCCTTTAACAAATGCTGCGATCCCGCTCTTGCCCGAAGGAAAGGCGACATCGCGGCGTCACGTTTCGTTCGACACGTCACGGGCAAGACAACGTGCTGCTTCCGGTGGCGAAGCAGCCTGCAATCCTGCCCCATGACAGGTCCGTTTCGGCATGCGGCGCCGGACGTTCCGGGGCCGCGTCTTCTGATCCAGCGCCCGCCACGGCGCAAAACCGGCGCTTGTCAGCGCAAATGGAAACGGCGGGCGCAAACGCCCGCCGGATAAAGCTTAGCGGCGAATGCCGAGACGGCCGATAAGGCTCGTATAGCGGCTTTCATCGATGCGCTTCAGATAGTCAAGCAGCGAACGGCGGGTCGAAACCAGCGTCAGCAGACCACGGCGGGAATGGTTATCCTTCTTGTGGTCCTTGAAGTGCTCGGTCAGGTTGGTGATCCGTTCGGTCAGGATGGCAACCTGAACTTCCGGCGAACCGGTGTCGCCTTCCTTGGTTGCGAATTCCTTGATCAGCTCTGCCTTGCGTTCAGCAGTAATCGACATCGGTCATCCTTTCTTTGAGAAATGAGGGTGTTTCAAGTCGCCCGGGCCGGGATGTCGTCCAGCAGGGGCCATTCATGCGCATCTGTTTCAATGCTGGCGCCCATATAGGCCAAACAGAGCGTAATGTCGAGTGTCGCGTTGCGCACGGGGCGACAGCGCAGCAAGGCAGGCATTTTGCCGGGGCCGTATCGCGCACGGCGCGGCCTCGTTCGTGATGCCGCGCCGCTTTTGCGGAAGCGCAATTCCACTGCAATGGATATTGCCGGGCCCGCCGCTTCATCAAAGCGGCGGGCACTTAGTCTTACTGGCGCACGGCCTTGACGTCGTTCTCGGTCACGGCCGGGGCGGAGTTGCCCCAGGCGCTGCGCAGGAAGGTCGCCAGCGTCGCGATATCGGCATCCGACAGCCGGTCGCCGAAGGCCGGCATTTCCAGCCGTTCCGGTCGCTCGGCCGTCGAAGGTAGCGTCGCGCCGTGGAGGATGACTTCGGTCAGCCCCCTGGTCGTCGGCGCAGTCACCAGCGAATTGCCCTTCAACGCCGGGAACACGCCGGGCGCGCCGCGGCCGTCCGGCATGTGGCAGGCATTACAGTTGTTGAGATAGAGCAGCTCTCCGCCTGAAAGGTTTTCAGCCGATTTCAGCTTCGCCGTCGTCGGATCGTCGGCGGCATCGAGTCGGTCCGTCGTCCGCTCGTCCGGGACGGGCTGCGGGTCAGGCGTGACGTCCGAGATCGCCCGGAGATAGCCGACCATGGCATCGGCATCCTCATCCTTCATGTATTGAAGGGATTCGCCGACCACGAGCTGCATCTCGCCGACCACCGCCGAATGGGCGTTGCGGCCGGTGGTGAGATAGTCCTTCAGGTCCGCGTCGGTCCAGGTCTGCAGCGCGGATTCCGCCGTGCGCAGATCGGGCGCCGTCCAGCCGCCGATCTCGCCGCCCGTCAGAAAGGCCGGATCATCGGCATTGGTGCCGTCCTGGGCCATGATCATGTTGCGCGGGCTGTGACAGGCCGCGCAATGGCCGAGCGCCTGCACCAGATAGGCCCCGCGCTCAAGCTGGTCGCTTTCGCTCGCCGCGTCATCCGGCCGGAAGCCAGGCTTGCCGAGCGCGGCCCAGTTCCACAGACGAATGCCCCAGCGCTGGTTGAACGGGAAGTCGAGCTCGGTCTCCTTCACCGGGTTGTCGACCGCCGCGACATCGTTGTGGATGTAGCTCCAGATCGCCCGGATATCCTCCTCCTTCATATGCCGGTAGTTCTCATAGGGCATGGCCGGATAGAGGTGCACGCCGCCCGGCGCGATGCCGTCGACGAGGGCAGCATGGAACTGATCATAGGTCCAGCCGCCGATGCCGGTTTCATCATCGGGGGTGATGTTGCTCGACCAGATCGTGCCCATCGGGCTTTCGATCGGCCGCCCGCCGGCAAAGGGTTCGCCGTCCTCTGCCGTGTGACAGGCCTGACAGTCGGCCATCTGGGTGACGTACTGGCCCTCGCCGGGCGCCGGCTCCCAGTCGGCCGCCAGCTTGTCATCCGGCTTGGTGAGGGACGGCGGCACGAAGATGATCGCCGCAAGCGCCACGACGCCGATGACGATGAGCGCGAGAATGATGCGAAGAAAGGTTTTCATGATCCGCTCCTCACATCAACGGCCGGGGGTTGGGCAGGTAGTCCTTGCGCAACGCCTCCAGCGCCCAGTAAGCGAGGCCACCGACCGCGCCCGTGGGGTTATACTGGATGTTCTGCGGGAAGGCGGAAGCGCCCATGACCCAGACGTTGTGACAGTCCCAGCTCTGGAGATAGCGGTTGATCGCCGAGGTCTTCGGGTCGACGCCCATGATCGCGCCGCCGACATTGTGGGTCGACTGGTAGGGGCGCACGTCATACTCGGCGCCATCGCCCTTGTAGCCCGATGCCATGGCATCCGGGTTCAAAGTCTCTGCGATCTCCTCAATCCTGGCCTTCATGAACTGGGTCATCCTGATATCATTGTCCTTCCAGTCGAAGGTCATGCGCATCAGCGGACGGCCGTGGCGGTCCTTGTAGGTGGGATCGAGATCGAGACAGGTGTCGCGATAGGCCATGTTGGAGCCATGCGAGCCGATCGACAGGTTGTGGCCATACCATTCGCCAACGGCGTCCTTCCAGCCCGCGCCCCAGGCCGGCGTGCCCGGCGGGAGCGACATCTGCTGGATCGGACGACCGCCGGTGTGGCCGCCGGTGATGTAGCTGCCGCCGATAAAGCCTTCCTTGCCGAAATCGATCTGTGACATCGAGAAATCGTCGATCGACATGCCGCCCGCGCCGGTGCCCACGAACGGGTTGAACACCTTGTCCCTGAACCACAGGCTGGTGCCGCCGGTCATCTGGTAGGAGTAGTTGCGCCCGACAACGCCTTCGCCGGTATCGGGATTGTAGGGTTCGCCGATTTCCGACAGCAGCAGAAGATGGACATTGTGCAGCGAATAGGCGCAGACCAGCACGAGATCGGCCGGCTGGAACACCTCCTCGCCGGTCTTCTCATCGAAATAGGTCACGCCCGTGGCGGTCTTGCCGTCGGCGGCCTTTTCGATCTTCAGCACCTCCGAGCGGGTCCTGTAGCTGAAATTCGGCTTGCGTTTCAGCGCGTCGAGAATGCAGACCTGCGGCGATGACTTGGAATAATTGTTGCAGCCGAAACGCTCGCAGTAGCCGCAGTAATTGCACGGCCCAAGCTGCATGCCGTAGTCATTGGTATACTGGATCGAGGCATTGGCCGCCGGCCGCGGGAACGGATGGTAGCCCATATTGCGGGCGGCCTCCGCGAACAGCTCCGAATCCCAGGTGTTCTTCAAGGGCGGCATCGGATACTCGGCCGAGCGCGGCGCCTCGAACGGGTTGCCGCCCTCCTGGATCTCGCCATTGATATTGCCCGCCTTGCCGGCAATGCCAGCGACGCTTTCGAACTTGGTCATGTGCGGCTCCAGCTCCTCCGCCGTCACGCCCCAGTCCTGAAGCTGCATGTTTTCCGGAATGATATCGGCGCCGAAGGTCTCCTCGACATAGGAGCGCAGGCGATATTCGACCGCCTGCGGCCGCCAGTTCTGGCCGTTCCAGTGAACGCCGGCCCCGCCGACGCCTTCGCCCGGCAGGAACGAGCCGAGGTGACGATAGGGAAGCGCCGTCTCTTGCGTATTGTGACGCACGGTCAGCGTGGAGTTGACCGGCTTTTGCATCAGGTCGTAACGCACGGCGTATTTCAGTTCGTCGAAAATGTTGGGATACTGGAAATCGGGCACCGTGCTGCGGTCGTCGCCGCGCTCGAGCGCGAGGATGTCGAGCCCCTCATTGGCGAGCTCCATGCCCATGATCGCCCCGGTCCAGCCGAGGCCGATGATGACGACGTCTTTCTTGGGATCTGTTCTCGTTGCCATGATCTACGCCCTGTCTCCGTTGATTGCCACGGGGCCGAGCGGATATTGCGCGTTCTCGCGGCCCGGCCAGGAGGTGAAGGCGCCGCGCGCGCCGGGAAAGCCGATATAGACCCAGGCCTGCATGTCGTGATTGCCGCCATAGGACGGATCGGCGAAATAGCCCTCCTTGGTGTTGGCGAGCAGGAACTGGAAGAAATCGCGCAGCTCGGGGGCCAGCCCCACCTCGCCCTTCTGCAGCGATGTCAGCGCGGCATCCTGCTTTGCCGCTTCGAGACTTTCGAAACGGTCGCCATGCGTCTGGCTGCACCATTCCTGAAAGACGGGAATCGCCTGGCGATAGATTTCCGCCGGCGTCAGCGGGCTCTGGAAACCGAGCGTGGGATTGGCGGCGGGATCGAACGGGCCCTGCATGTACCAGTCCGCTGCCTTGCCGAAATTGCCTGCGAGCTGCCGGTCGATGAAGACCGGCACCCGACAGTCGATCGCCCCCGGGCCGTTGCCGCCGGCGGGAATGAGACGGTCGCAGGCGGCCATGACGAACGCCCATTCCGCTTCGTTGAAATAGACCCGCTCATACTGGTCGAGCGGCGGCGGCGGTTCCTTTTGAGGCGCTTGTGCCTTCACCGCACCCGCAAGCGAAGCAATCGCCACCCCCGCAGCGCTCCCCTTGAGGAACCCGCGCCGGGATGGACGTCCTGGCATATCTCTCATGATTATTTCCTTTCGCCGGCCGGGGCCGGTCATCTCTCCCCGCCTGCGAATAGTCCGGATTTCGCTCCGGATACGGAGGCGGCTCCATTGCTTCCGGATTTGTGCCCGGAAGACCAACGGTACGCCAAGCGTGACGGACCGAAACCCTCAATGTCAAGCATTGTGACTCATCATGGCCGGCGAGAGAAGGCGATTATTTTCGGAACGTCGTGGAACAAAAAGAAGATAAGCGTAATACCAGCGCCGGTTGCGATCAGCCCGATAGCAATTCTCCGCTCTCCCAGACGCAGGGAGCGACGATCCCACCATACACAAAAGCCGTCGGCGAGACACCTTGGACAGGAACCTCTACGTGAATGAAAATAGTTTAATTAACTTAAAAATAATATAATTTATTAGATGTAACGATAAAAATACTATTAAACGTAAACAGACATTACATAATTTACTTGAGATTTCTGAATAATAGTTATAAATAATGAGGAATTTACATTCACGATTCGTCATCGGGGGCATGATGAACTGTATTGAATCCCTGCGCTGCAACAGCGCCACTATCGCTTTTCACACTCGGTATTTTACGCGACATCGCCTGTCGCGGCTGCTTGCAGGGACCGCCTGCGCCAGCGCGCTGTTGTTTGGCCTCGCCGGGCCAGAGGGCGGCGCGGCGCGCGCGCAGGATCTCTACTGGAACGGGGGAGGATCAACGGGCACGCTGACCGGCGGCGCCGGAACATGGTCGGTCAACGGGCTCAACTGGACCGACAGCACGGCGAGCACGCCCAATGCCGCCTGGACAGGAACCAACGCGATATTCGGCGGCACAACGGCGGCAACGGTCATGATCGACAGTTCGGCGGCGGCCGGCGGCACGATCAATGTCAGCGGCATCACGTTCAGCATAAATAACTACACGCTCGGCCCGAATACGAGCAGCCCTCCCGACAGCATCCTCACCCTTGTCTCTCCCGGCGCCGGCGCTCCGGTGGAAATCAATGTCGTCGGCAGCAGCAATGCTGCCGTGATTTCGGCCGTTCTGGCCGGCAGCGCCGGCCTGCACAAGACCGGAGATGGATATCTATTCCTGGAAGCCGCCAACACCTATACGGGCGACACGACGATTTCGGCAGGCACTGTCGGCACGGGTGTCGGCGGGTTCGGCGGCAGCAGCGCCGATGTCACGATCGAGAACAATGCGACGATCGTCACATACGTGCAGGGCGTTGTAATGGATTCGCTCACGATCGGTACAGGCGGCGGCATTCTCAATGGCGGCGGCGCGATCAGTTCGCAGGTTTACTTCCGAACCGGCAATCTGCAAGGCGCCGGCGACCTGACGATCGACGGGACGTCTTTGACGACGACGGGAAACAGCACCTACAGCGGCACGATCACCCTGAAGAACGATTCCGTGCTGCAGGTCGGCATTGCCATAAATCCATCTTATGAGAACGGATCGCTTGCGGCCGATGTTGTCTTCGGCGGCACAAGCGGCTCCGCGATGGTTGTCACCGGCGTCGCCGCCGAGGCGCTGATTTCGGGAAACCTGTCAAGCACGGATGCGTCCGCCTCGATCTCTCTTTTCAATCAGGTATCGGGCAGCCACACCGGTTCCGTCAGGTTCACAGGCGACAGCAGCGGCTTTCTCGGCACCACAAATGTTTCGACCGCGTTTTTTACGCTTGATGACAACGCCAAGCTGGGCGGCACGGTGAAAATCACGAGCGGCAACGCCATGACACTGGGCAGCGCGGCCGCGGCGACCGGAACGGTCGTCGTCACCGATGGCTCGATTATTGGCGATGCCAGCAATGCGACGGCAACCCTCGGCGCGGGGGCCAGCGGGCTTTCGTTCAGCGGATCGTCGACCATCGACCTGACCGTGACGAATACGTCCACTGTGGCGCCGATCTTTTCCACCGACGGATTGCATGTCGCGGGTACTGTGACGGTCAATCTCGACAGCGGCGGCACAGTTCTGACGGCCGGAACGAGCTATCAGATTATTGGCTACGGTTCATATAGCGACGCTCTGGCCCTGTTCACTCTGGGCACGCACACCGCCGCTTACGGCGTCAGCGCGAATTTTACCGAGAGCGGCAACGTCATCACGCTCAACCTGATCTCGCTCCTGAACGAGCAGTACTGGAATGCCACGGGATCGACCGGCAATTTGCTCGGCGGCGCGGGCACATGGTCGGCAGCCAACACGGTCTGGTACGGCGATGCCGCCGCCAGCGGCTCGCCGGCAGCGTGGAACGCCACGAACGGTTATGCCATTTTTGCCGCGTCCGGCGGCTCGGTCACCGTCGACAACGGCACGCCCTTCAACGCTTCGGGCATGCGGTTCGAAAGCGACGGCTATTCGCTCGAATACTTGGCCGGTCAAAGCGCGACGGCGATGACGCTGACGGCGACAACGGGCAATTTCGTGCCGATCGACGTGGTCAATGCCGGCCACACCACAACCGTCAATATCGGCCTTAACACGGCCTCCGGCGTCGGCCTGGAGAAAACCGGCGCCGGCACGCTGGTTCTGGCAGCGGCGAACGGTTTTGCCGATATCAAGGTCACCGAAGGCACGTTGTCCGTCTCCGATCGCGGCCAGCTTGGCGCAGGCGGCGTAAACCTTTATCTCAACGGCGGCACGCTGCTGGCCACAAGCACAGTCGTGCTCGATAATCTCGGCGCAATCGAAGTCGACAACGACACCACGCTTGCCACCTCCGGCGCGGCGACCATGACATTGGCTGGCCTCCGCATGATGGACCCGCCTGGTTCGAACGCATATGATCTGACAATCGACGGGAACGTCGTTATCGGCGAACTGAGCGGCTTCTCCGACTATTCGGGCAACATTACCGTCGCCTCAGGCATGCTGCAGTTTGGCACCGGATCCAATCGGGATGGTTACTTGCTTAGCGCACAGTCTATCACTTTGCAGGACAATACGGTTCTGGCCAGCCTTGGCGGCACAGGCAATGATGCCTACATTGCCGGCACTTTCAGCAGCGCCACGACCAATGCAGCTTTCAACGTCACAACCCATGGAACGACCTACCGGGCGGACGGAGCCGGCTTTCTTGGCAAGACCACCGTCAGCGGAAACGGAAAACTTGAGCTTGAACAGAAAACGCTTGGCGGCGATGTCACAATCACGAGCAGCGGACATCTGGTCGGCGAATACCGCAACGCGATAACCTATGGCTCCGCCACCGTCGGAACGTCCTTGCTGACCTTCGAAAGCGGCTCCACCTTCAAGGTCACCCTTGATCCCACTGGTTCGCTCACCACACCGCTCTATCTGACGCAGGATATCGACGTGCAGGGCGGCACGCTTCAGGTTTCCGTCGACAGCGGCGTCAGCCTGCCCATCGGCGAGTATCTGCTGATCAACTATGCCGGCACGGCGTCTGGCACGCCGTCTCTCATGGCCGCTTCCGTCGGGTCTCTCATTCCCGTCGGCACGATCGCCGCCGTGCTTTACGACCACAACGCGCTTGTGCTGAAGGTCATGAACCCGCCCACGGGTGTTTACTGGAACGGCGCCGGCGCGCAGGGCAGTTTCATCGGCGGCGACGGCATCTGGTCGCTTGTCGACGCGAACTGGTCCTCCGACAATGCGGCCACCAATCCGCAGATGGTGTGGGACAATTCCGGACAGACGGCGATTTTCAGCGCGACGGCCGGAACCGTGAAGGTCGACAGCAGCGGCGGCGCGGTCAATATCGGCGGTCTGACTTTCAAATCCGACTACACCATACAAGGCAACACCGGTTCAGACGCCCTGACTTTCGCCCCCTCGACCGGCATTGACGTTCTCATGGAGGTCGACGCCAGCGTGACTGCGACGCTCGCGGTCACGCTCCAGGACCTGTCAGGCTACCTCCTGCACAAGACCGGCGACGGAACACTGATCCTGTCGGGCACAAACACCTATAAGGGCGATACCACCATCAGCGGCGGCGTCCTGTCGATTGCCGCCGCAAGCAGTCTCGGTACGGGAAGCACTCTCACGCTCGATGGCGGCACGCTGCAGGCCACGGCTTCAGCGGCGCTGACCCAGCAGGTGAAAATCGATGCCAACAGCGGGATTTCCGTCCTCAACAGCGGCGATACGCTGCAGCTTTCCGGCAACCTTTCAGGCAGCAAGAATCTCGAAATCTCCGGAGCCGGCACCGTGTTGATCACCGGGACGGGCAACACCAACAGCGGCACGACGACGATTTCGGGCGGAGCGACGCTTCAGATCGGCGATGGCTCGACATCGCCCACTTACGTTTCCGAGATTGTTGTCGACAGCAGTACGCTCGCAATCAACACAGCGACGTCCTTTACCCTGCCCGCAAACCTGCAATCGGGCGGTACGGGAGAGGGTCTCTCGATCCTCGGCGGAAAGACGATCATTAACGCTTCTTCAAGCTTGTTTTATGGCTTCACCACCGTCGCCGCCGGCGCGACCCTTTTGCTGGAGAACGGGGGGCAACTGAGCGGAGGATTCGGCGGCGGGGCCATGATCAACGGCACGTTGAGCGGGCCGACCGCGACAGGCAGTTCCAGCATTGCCGGCCCCACCACGATATCGGGCGGCGGCACGCTGATGTCGGCTGCGGCGGGCACGGTGCTGAACCTGACCGGCGGCCTGCTGACGCTTTCCTCCGGTTCGACGGTGCAGGTGGACCTTGCCACCGCCGATGCGGGCGGTTCGGCGCTGTTCGTGGCCTCCGGCGGGCTGACGGTGAATTCGTCGGTCGCCATTGCCAATCCATCCAACACGCTTGGCGTCGGCAATTATGCGCTGATCGACTATTCCGGCGGCTCGCTGACGGGCGCGACCAGCGATTTCGACGTCTCCTCGCTGCATGTCGCAGCCGGTAAGGCCGCGAGCGTGAGCGATGTCAGCGGTGTGATAACACTGGTCGTGCAGGCTGCGCCGAGTGCGACCGATCTTTACTGGAACGGCAACGGCTCCGGCGGCGGTTCGGGCGCGTGGATCAATGACGGCACCACCCAGGACTGGACCGATGTGACCTACAGCACGCCCTCTGCCTGGGTGCAGCAGGCGGTCGCCCATTTCGCCAATACCGGCGGCACGGTCTCCGTCAATTCATCGACCAACGCCGTCAACGTCGCGGGCATGATCTTCACCGGCGACGGTTACACCATTGCCGGCAACACGGGCAGCGATGTCCTCACCCTCGATCCGCACAGCGGCCCCTCCTCCGAGATCCAGGTCGCCAATGCCGGCGACACGGCCACGATCAGCGTCATTCTGGGCGGCTCCACCGGTGTACACAAGACCGGCGACGGCAAGCTCGTGCTGTCGGGGACCAACACCTATTCCGGTGACACGACGGTTTCGGCCGGCACGCTGTCGATTGCCGATGACAGCAATCTCGGCTCCAACGCAACCGGCAATCTGACGCTTGCCGGCGCCACGCTGGACGTGAGCGGCACGACCGGAACGGCCCGCATGGTGACGCTCGGCACCGGCGGCGGCACGATCTCGGTTGCCTCCGCGCAAACGCTCACGGCGACAGGGGTCATTTCCGGCTCCAGCCTGACCGCAAACGGCGATGGCACGCTGACGCTTTCGGGGACCAACACCTATACCGGCGGCACGACCGTGAACGCAGGCGTCGTCTCGGTTTCGGCCGATGCCAATCTCGGCAATGTCGGCGGCGATCTTACGCTTGATGGCGGTGCGCTTCTGGCGTCCTCGACTTTCTCGATGGCGCGCAACGTCAGTTTCGGCGCAGGCGGGGCGACGATCGAGGTTGGCAGCGCGGGCGATACGCTGACGGCCAGCGGCAACTGGACCGGCAGCGGCGCGTTCTCCAAGACCGGCGACGGCACGCTCTATCTCTCCGGCACTGGCTTTACCTATTCCGGCGCGACCACTGTCAGCGCCGGCGGGCTGCAGGTCGCCGGGACCGTTGCAAGCAGCGATATCACGATCGCATCCGGCGCGACACTCGCCAGCACCGGCGCCAACGGCACGATCGGTTCAGCCGTCACGATTGCCGACGGCGGCACGATCAGCGCCGACTCGACGGCGGTTCTGACCATCGACACACTGGTTCTGCAAGCGGGAACGCCCGGATCGATCCTGTCGTTTTCCGTTGCCGCGCCCGCCGCGCCGGCTCTGGTGGCGACCACCAGCGCCGCGCTTTACGGCACTGTCGACGTGAGCTCTGGCTCTGCGCTGGCGGCCGGCCAGTACAATCTGGTTTCGTTCTCGACGATTTCGGCCGGCGGCCTCTCCGACCTGACGCTACGCACGACGCCTTCGCTCCAACCCGGTCTCGTGGCAGCCCTGGCGCAGAACAGCTCGACGATCTATCTCGACGTCAAATCGGGCGCCACCACGCTCTACTGGAACGGAGCCACCGTCACCGGCACGACCATTGTTGGCGGTACGAGCACATGGTCGAACAGCCCGACCACCAACTGGATGGACACCAGCCTGCCGCTCAACACCCCGACCGCATGGAACCCGGGCGACGTCGCGATCTTCTCGGCCACGCCGGGTGGCGCGCAAACCGCAACCGTTTCCGGCAATATCGTTGTCGGCGGTCTCCAGTTCGATGTTAACGGCTATACGGTGACCGGATCGACCGGTGACAAGCTGACCCTGACGCCGGCAAGCGGCACATCGGTGACAATTGCTGTCAATGGCCTGAGCAATACCACCACCCTCAATGTGCTGCTGGACGGCACAGCCGATATCGATATCACCGGCGACAGCAATCTGGTGCTCGGCAATGCCGGCAACAGTTTTGTCGGCGACGTAACCATTGATCAGGTGCAAGTCTTTATCTCCGACAATGGCAATCTCGGCAATCCCGCCAACAGCGTGACGCTTAATGATGGCGGGATTTTAGTTTTTGATTCCATGACGTCCTTCTCCCGCGCGATCAGCCTGACCGGTTCCGGAGGCCAGATCGCGACTGATTTCACTGCCCCCGATATCACGATCAGCAGCACGATTTCCGGAAGCGGCGCGTTGGACGTCAACAGCGCCGGCGGCGCAATTACACTTAGCGGCACCAATACCTATACCGGCGGAACGTACCTCGATGAGGGCACGCTTGCGATCTCGAGCGATGCCAATCTCGGCGACAGCGCGGGCAATATCCTGGCGTATGGGGGCACGCTTCATGTCACCGATACAATGGCGACAGCGCGTGATTTGGGCCTGCTGGCTGCGGATCTGACCATTGAAGTGGACGGGACGAAGACATTTACAATCAGCGGAACGGTTTCGGAGACCGGCGGAGCGGGGAGCCTTGAGAAGACCGGCGACGGTATTCTCGTTCTATCCAACACCGGCAACAGCTATACCGGCGGCACCACGATTTCTGCGGGCCAGCTGTCGATCACAAGCGACGGCAATCTCGGCGATGCTTCCGGCGGCGTCACGCTTTCGGGCGGCACGCTCGCCGTTTCAGGCACGGTTTCCAGCGCGCGCGGCTTTACGGTCAGTGGTGCATCCAACGGCATTGCGCTTTCCGCCGCCGCCGATACGCTGACCTTGACCGGCGCGATCTCGGGAGCGGGCGACCTGACTCAGTCCGGCAATGGCACGCTGGTAATCGCGGCCGACAACAGCGCCACCTTTACCGGCGATATCGCCCTCACCGGCGGCACGCTGCAGTTTGGCAATGGCAGCAATGACGGCAATGTCGGTGGCGGCATCGCCGCTGCGGCCGGCACGACGGTCAACTTCAACAATACCGGCTCCATGACCTTCGCACAGGTCATTTCCGGCGACGGCGCGATCACCAAGACCCAGGCGGGCACGCTGGTGCTTTCCGGAACCAATACCTATACCGGCGGCACCACGATTTCCGCCGGCGCCATCCATGTCGCCGGCGACGGCAACCTCGGCGATGCTTCAGGCGGCGTGACGCTGTCCGGCGGCGCGCTGTCCTTAACCGGCGCGGGCACCATGACCACGGCCCGCGATTTTGCCATCAGCTCCACGGGGAATGCTATCGGCGTTGTTGCATCAGGCGCGACACTGATGGCAAGCGGCGCGTTTACCGGCAGCGGCGACCTGACCAAGACAGGCCCCGGAACGCTGGACGTCTCCGGCACAGGCAACACCTATTCCGGCGCCCTGGCGATTGCCGCCGGCGACTTCAAGCTGACGGGCAACTGGACGGGCAACATCACCGTCAATTCGGGCGCAACCTTCGTCAGCGCAACATCGAACGGCTCGGCGGCGGGTTCTTTGAACATTGCCGACGGCGCGACACTTTCCGCCGACTATTCGGCACAGTTGAGCGTCGATACGCTGGTTCTCAATGCGGGCAGCCCCGGCTCGACCTTTGCGGCCAATGTCTCCGGCGCGGCGGCGCCGGTACTGGTGAGCGCCAGCAATGCCACGCTTGCCGGCGCGGTTCAGGTGACCACTGGGCCGACCGGCACCGGCACGCTTGGCGCGGGGACCTACAATCTTCTGAGCTACACCACACTCGTCAGCGGTTCGGTCGGCGCGATGACGCTTGGCCATGTCAACCATTCCGCCGGACTTGCGCCCACGCTCTCCACAACGACGTCGGGGCCCACCAGCACCGTGGTTTTGGAGCTTACGGCTATATCCAACCTCCTTACCTGGAACGGGCCGAACACGAGCGGCGGCCCCGCCATCGGCGGCACAAGCACCTGGTCGAATGGCGCAACCCAGAACTGGGTCGACAACCTCAATGCGGCCTCGGCCTGGGTCGACGGCGATACGGCCGTTTTCTCCGCTTCCCCCGGCGGACCACAGGTCGTCTCGATCGACAGCACCACCTCGGGGGCCGTCAGGACTGCCGGCATGCAATTCTCGGTGGACGGCTACACGCTTCAAGGGGCAACCGGCGGCGACAAGCTGACCCTGGCCGCTCCCTCAGGCTTCACCGCAGAAGTGACCGATGCGAGCTATACGGCAACGGTCGACGTGGTGATCGACGGTTCCGCCGACTTCAAGAAGACCGGACCCGGGACACTGGTCCTTGGCGGCGCCAACAGCTTTACCGGCACCGTCTATGTCACGGCGGGCACGTTGTCCGTTGGCAGCGACGGCAATTTCGGCGATGCCGCCAACAAAATCAGCATTGCAGCGGCAACGCTGGATGTTACCGCCGGGTTCACCTCGGCGCGCGATGTTACGCTTGCCGCATCGGGCAGCACAATCAACATCGCCAGCAGCGCCGCCACGTTGACGGCAAACGGGGTCTTCTCCGGCCCCGGCGATCTCAACCTCACCGGCGCGGGCACGCTGGTGCTCGCCAACACCGCCAACAGCTATGCCGGCGACACCAATGTCAGCGGCGGCGCAGTGCTCTCGATCGCCGATGATGCGGCCCTTGGCGCAACCGCCCATCTGAGCCTCGATAACGCAACGCTTGAAGTTACCACGGCGGGTGCGATCAGTCGGGACACCACGCTTGGAAGCGGCAACGGCACGATCGAAACGACGCTTAGCACCGGCACGATCAGTCTCGGCGGCACAATCCACGGCGCCGGCGCTCTGACGCTGACGAGTTCTGGCCTGGTATACCTGCTTTCGGGAACAAACACCTATCAGGGCGGCACCACCGTCACCGCCGGCACGCTGGTCTCGATCGCGCGCGATCAGAACCTCGGCGACGCGGCTGGCGCGCTGTCGCTCGGCGACGCCAGCAGACTTGTGGCCACCGGATCGTTCAACGCGACCCGCGCCATCACGCTCGCCGGCAGCGAAGCCGTGATCGACCTCGCATCCTCGTCCGTCACCGTCACAATGGGCGGCGCCATCAGCGGATCGGGCCAGTTGCGCAAGACGGGCGCCGGCGCACTGACCCTGACCTCGGCGGCCAATGCCTATAGCGGCGGCACCAGCATCGAGGGTGGCAGTCTTGTCGTCGGCGCCGATGCCAATCTCGGCGATGCTTCCGGCAAGGTCACGCTGTCCGGCGGCGCGCTTACGGCATCGGCAACCTTCAGCACCAGCCGCGAGATCGACATCGACAGCACCGGCGGCACGGTAAACGTGAATGGCGGCGCGACGCTGACCATGGCCGGCGTTCTCGCCGATCTCACGACACCCGCCGGCACTCTGAAAAAGAGCGGAACCGGCACGCTGCTGATTTCCGGCACCGCAAACACCTTCTCCGGCGCAACAACGGTGGCCGCCGGTACGCTCCAACTTGGCGGATCGCTTTCCGGCGATATCAACGTTCAGTCGGGCGCGACATTGCAGAACGGCGCGACGAGCGGCAGCAGCGGCGGCACAGTGACCGTCGCCGACGGCGGAGCGCTGTCGGCCGACTATGCCGCGCCGATGAGTTTTGCAAGCCTGGTGCTCACGCCCGGAACCGGCTCGACGCCGGGATCGACCTATATCGCCAACCTGCGCAACACCAGCGACCCCGCGCCCGTGACAACCGGCAATCTGTCGCTTTACGGCACAATCGAGCCGACAAGCGCGGTCACGCTTGCTGCCGGCAATTATGCGCTGATCAGCTACACCAGCCTGGCCGGCGGCTCCATTGGCGGGCTGACGCTCAACACCATGGCCCCGCTTGCGGCAGGCACCGTCGCCCAGCTCAACCAGGTCGGCTCCGATATCGTGCTGCAGGTGATCACCCAGACAGACATGCTGTACTGGAACGGCACCAAGACCAGCGGCACCGGCATTGTCGGCGGCGACGGCATATGGAAGGCCGACGGACGCCTCAACTGGACGGACAATGCTGGCGCGATCAACCGCGCATGGCATGACGGCGCGACCGCGATCTTCTCGACGACGCCAGGGGCAACGCCAACGCCGCGGGTCACGGTGGACAGCGCTACCCCAATCGCGGTCGGAGGCATGAAGTTCGAGATCGACGGCTACACTGTTGCCGGCAGAACGGCAAGCGACAAACTGACGCTGACCGCTCCGACCGGCACGACCTATGTTACGGCGGAAGTGACAAATGCGGGTGATACAGCAACCCTGGCTGTCGCTCTTGCAGGCGCATCGGGTCTTGCCAAGTCCGGTGACGGAACGCTGGTGCTTTCAGGAGCCAATTCCTATTCCGGCGGAACGCGAATATCGGCCGGCACGCTTGCGATTTCCAGCGATGCCAATCTCGGTGCATCGGGCGGCGGCATTGGCATATCCAGCGCCACGCTCTCGGTCTCCGGCACGTTCGAGACAAAGCGCGGCGTCACGCTCGGTTCGCTCGGCGGCACGATCGCGGTTGTCGGCAATGCCGATACCCTGACCATGAGCGGCAATATCGTCGGCAGCGGCGCGCTCACGAAATCGGGTTCCGGCACGCTGGCGATGACGGCGAATAACAGCTATGGCGGCGGCACCACTGTCTCCCGCGGGACGTTGCAACTTGGCAATGGCGGCGCCAACGGGTCCGTTTCCGGCACGGTCGCGGTCGGCGGCGACGGCACACTCGCCATCATGCGCAGCGACAGCTTCGATTTCGGCAACGCCCTCTCCGGCACCGGCGGCTTCGCCCAGATCGGCAGCGGCACAACCCGCATGACGGCCGACAATTCCGGTTTCGCCGGAACAAGCCACGTCCTGAACGGCACGCTTGAAATCGCCCGGAACGCGGCACTTGGCGGCGATATTCATGTCGCGGGCGGCTGGCTGCAGGGCTATGGCAAACTTGGCAATGTCACCGTGGAGGCCGACGGCTCAATCACTGCTGGCACGGCATCGGACATTGCCACCCTGTCGACCGGCAGCCTGAGCTTTGCCGACGGGTCGACCTATCTCGTCAATCTCTCGGATGACGGGGCGGGCGACCTCCTCTCCGCAACCGGTCCTGTCACCATTGCGGGCGGCAGCGTCGACATGGTCGCGAACGGCAGCACATTTGCCGACGGACAGCAATATACCATTGTCAGCACGACGGATACGGTGACGACCGAGGATGGCAATAGCGACGGCAATGCCGGCTTCGACACGGTTACGAGCAATCTCGCCTATCTGCAGGCCACGCTCGGCTACACCGCAACCAGCGTCATCCTGACGTTGAAGGCGGATGAAAGCGCGGGCTTCTGCCTTCCCGGCATGAACGCCAATGAATGCGCCACGGCGAACGGCATCCACAGCCTTGGTCCGGACAATCCGCTCTACCAGATTATCCAGTCGCTGCCGGCGAACGCGGTCGACAACGCCCTGTCCCAGCTTTCCGGCGACACATATTCCTCGATCGGCAATGCAATGATCGCCAACAGCTACTATGTTCGCGATGCGATGAGCAAGCGGATGCGCAACGCCTTTGGCGGCATCACCACCGGCGAGGAGGCCTCTACCGCCAGCAACTACGCCGCAGCTCCCGAGAGCGATTCGCCCTTCGGCCTCTTCGGCGATGACAACAGCGGCGTTGCGGTCTGGCTTGCCGGCTATGGCTCCTGGTCCGACCTGAAGGGTAGCGACGGTGCGGCCAGCATTACGAGTTCGGTCGGCGGCTTCTTCATCGGCGCGGATGTAGCCGCCTTTGACACGATGCGTTTCGGGGCGCTGGTGGGTTATGGCCGCTCGAACTTCGATGTCGACGGCCGCAACGCCTCGGGAAACAGCAATGATTTCACGCTCGGCGCCTATGGCGGCGGTCAGTGGGATGCGATCGGCATCGACTTCGGCGCGGCCTATACCTGGCACGACGTCTCCGCCAAGCGCTATGTCAGCTTCACCGGCCTGTCGGAACAGCTGTCGGGCGACTACACCGCCGGGACCTTCCAGATCTACGGCGATATCGGCTACACCGTGCAAGTCGATGACAATTTCCGCGTGGAACCTTTCGCCAACGCCGCCTATGTCTACCAGCAGACGGATTCCTTTACCGAGACCGGCGGCATCGCGGCGCTGTCGCGCAATGGCTCGGACAGCTCGGTCGGCTTCACTACGCTTGGCCTTCGCGCCGCTTATGCCTTCGCGGCGGGGCAGTACGAGGCCGAGGTAACCGGCGAACTGGGCTGGCGTCATGCCTATGGCGACGTGGACCCGAGTTCGGAGGTCTATTTCGCCGGCGGCGATGTGTTCGGCATATATGGCGCACCGATTGCGGAAGATCAGGCCGTCATCAGCGTCGGCATCGCCTCAAAACTCAGCGAGACGCTCAGCATCGAGTTGAACTATACCGGCCTGTTCGGCGGCGGTTATGAAAGCCAGAACGTGGCCGGAAAACTCAATCTTCGCTTCTGAGTTGCCGTAGATGGCTTCATAGAGCGTCGGACGAATAAGTGGGATCCGGTTTTCGTTGATCCGACACGTCGAAAAGAGAATCTGGAGTATCGGGCGATGCCAATTCAACGCCCGATACTCCAAGTCGCCATCAATGGCGTTCTGCGCTTGATGGCCATCGCGCCAATATTTGGGTGCGCGGCGGCGTCAAAGCGCCGCAGCTAGGCTCAGTGATGGAAGCCCGAAGCTTCCTCCTCGGAGACCGATCTGGTGATCGGATGGGACTTGAAATAGTCCACCGACGCCTTGATATCGCGGATCAGCAGCGAGCAGAGATCGATGCTGACGCCGTTCCGCACCAGAATGCGCTGCACCGCCTGATCCTCGCAATTGGCGGGAAGCGTATAGGCCGGCACCTGCCAGCCGCGCGAACGCAGCCTGTCGGCGAGATCGAATAGCGTGTATTCGGTCTTCACGCCTTCCTTGAGCTTCCATGACACAGCTGGAATGCCGCGCTTCATGTCGCCATCGAAGACGATATCGACCAGCCCGGTCTTTTCCAGCTCGTCGGCGAGATAAGCGGCGCTGCGATAGCAGGCCTCATGCACCTTGCGATAGCCGTCGCGGCCGAGGCGCAGGAAATTGTAGTACTGGCAGACGACCTGGCCGCCGGGACGCGAGAAATTTAGCGTGATGTCGCGCATATTGCCGCCGAGATAGTTGACCCAGAAGATCATCTCCTCGGGCAGGTCCTTTTCCTCGCGCCAGACCACCCAGCCCACGCCAAGCGGCGCGAGACCGAACTTGTGGCCGGATGCATTGATCGATTTCACCCGCGGAATCCGGAAATCCCATTCGAGCTCGGGCGCGCAGAACGGCGCCAGGAAGCCGCCGCTCGCGCCATCGACATGGATCGGGATATCCAGCCCGGTGCGCGCCTCAAGGTCATCGAGCGCCTCCGCGACGGCCTTCACCGGCTCGTATTCTCCGGTAAAGGTGACGCCAAGCGTCGGCACCACGCCGATCGTGTTTTCGTCGCACAGCTTCAGCACTTCTTCAGGCGTCATCAGAAGCCGGCCATTTTCCATCGGGATTTCGCGATGCTCGATATCCCAGTAGCGCGTGAACTTGTGCCAGCAGATCTGCACCGGTCCGGTGATCAGGTTCGGCTTGTCGGTGGGCTTGCCCTCGGCCTTGCGCCGCGCTTCCCAGCGCCGCTTCATGGCGAGGCCGCCCAGCATCGCGGCCTCGGAAGACCCCGTCGTCGAGGCCCCGGTCGCCGGCCCCTCGGGCGCGTTCCACAGGTCGGCGAGCATGCTCACGCAACGCGCCTCGATCTCGGCGGTCTGCGGATACTCATCCTTGTCGACCATGTTCTTGTCGATGCAGTCGTCCATCAACTGATGGACTTCGGGTTCTTCCCAGGTCTGGCAGAAGGTGGCGAGGTTCTGGCGGGCATTGCCGTCCATCATCAACTCGTCCTTGACCGCGGCATAGGCCGAACGCGGCGCGCGGGTTTTCTGCGGGAATTCCGTTTTGGGCAAAACGGTCAGGAAATCTGCAGAACCGTAAGTTTCGTCATTCGGATCGAATAGTTCGTCTTCGACGGATTTGTCAGCCACAGGTCTCTCCCCTAATCTGGAACCAGCAAAAGAAGTACCCAGCGGTTGACTTCGGGTCAAGGAGTGACGGTAAGCTGATACTGTCTGACGCTCGTCGTTGGCCGCGTTCGCGGCTTTCGAAAAACTTTAATGCTGGCGCGGTATTGCTGCGGCGCCGATGACCGGCAAAAGCGCCGCAAGGCCCGTGCCGAAGGAAATGGGGGACGACGAAATGACCGATATTGCCAGTTCCATGCTCGCGCCGGAACATCCAGTGGAAGCGATCTGGGACGCCGCGCCGCTGCTGCTTGCCCCCGACCTCACCTGCCCGGAGGCGACGGATCGCTTTGCCAGCCGAAGCGGCGCCTTTCACACCCGCGCCTGTGTGGTCGATGACGATGGCCATCTTCTCGGTATCGTCAGCCTCAGGGACTGCCTCAACGGGAGCGGTCCCATAAAAGCGGTCATGGCGACGAAGGTTCCCACCGTCAGGCGCGGCGAGGCCGGGGCCGAACGGACGGCTTATGACATGATCGACCGCGGCATCGACATCATGCCGGTGCTGGAGCGGGATGGCCGCGTGGCCGGCGTGATTCACGCCGAGAAGGCCAACGCCTTTCTGGTCGAGGAACTGCATGAAGACGCCGATCGCTGGGTCGGTATCGCGGGCGGGGTGAAGGATGATTACTTCGATCACACCGTCTGGTCCGATTTCCGCCGGCGGGTGCCCTGGGTGCTGGCGCTTGCCGTTGCGGGCCTTGCCGCCGGCTATGTCGTCCACATCTACGAAGATGCGCTCGACGCGCTGGTGATCCTCGCCCTCTATATGCCGATGGTCGCAGATACCGGCGGCAATGTCGGCACCCAGTCCGCAAGCCTTGTGACGCGCGCGCTCACGACCGGCGACGTCAAGACGCGCGAGACGCTCTGGATATTGTGGCGAGAGACGCGCGTGTCACTGCTGATGGCCGGAACCTTGTTCCTGTTCGCCTTCCTGAAGGTGTTGCTGATCTCCAACGCCGCCGACGTGCCCGCCACGATGACGCTCGAGGGGATCGGCTTCGCAATCGCGATCGCGCTTGCCGCCCAGGTCATCTCCGCGACGTTGATCGGTGCGGTGCTGCCGCTTGCCGCCGTCGCCGTGAGGCAGGACCCGGCCGTCGTCTCCGGCCCGGCGCTGACCACCATTGTCGACCTCACCGGCCTGCTGCTCTATTTCACGATCACCGCCTCCATGCTTGGATTGGCCGCGCCGTAAGCACACGCCATTGATTTTCGGCGGGTTCGTCCGTAGTAAAAACCCAAGGGGTGCGGCAGTGCATTTCCGCTGGACGTCAAATCACGACTTACCGGGAGCAGCGACAATGCGGATCGCGATTTACGGCGGAAACGACATTGTGCCACAGCAGGAATTTGCAGATCCGCGCCGCATGCTGGCCGGCGCCCTGCGCGCGATCTTATTTTGCCTGCTGCTGTTTGCGCTCGCCGGATGCGGCAAGCGGCCCGGAACCGAAGTCCTCTATCCGCATCCCGATGCCGCCGCGCCGGCGCGGACCGTGACGATCTATGTCGCGACCACGCGGGAGCCGGCCGAAAACCGCGTCGAGGGGTATACGCGGGAGCGCGAAGACGAACTTAGCTATGCCGAATTCGTGATTTCGATCCCGCCAAACCATGTTCCCGGCGAGATCGAATGGCCGCTTTCCCGCAAGGCCCGTCCGGATGAGGATTTCACCGTGCTTCGCCATACGGCGCTGTCGCGGGCCGCGTTCGATAGCCGGATCGGCCGGGCCGCCCGCGAAAGCGGCAAGGCGGCAATGTTCGTCCACGGCTTCAATGTCAGCTTCCAGGAGGCGGTGTTCCGGATCGCGCAGCTTTCGGCTGATTCCAACATATCCGGCGTGCCGATCCTGTTCTCCTGGCCCTCCCAGGCCCGTATCTTCGACTACGTGACCGACAAGGAATCCGCGACCTTCTCCCGCGACGGCCTGACCGACGTGCTGCAGCAGGTCACCGGCCAGCCGGGCGTGCGCTCGGTTCTCTTGTTCGGCCACAGCATGGGCGGCTGGCTGACCATGGAGGCGCTCCGGCAGCTCAGCCTTGAGGGCGACGTCAAGGCGCTGAAAAAGCTCAACGTCATACTGGCGGCGCCCGATATCGACGAGGATGTATTCGCCACCCAGGTCGAAGCCATCGGTCCGCTCGATCCGCCGATGATGGTGATGGTTTCGAGCGACGACTACGCCTTGCGCGTATCGCGCCTTTTGCAGGGCAACCGCCAGCGCGCCGGGCAATTCGACATCACCGATCCGGAGGTCGTGGAAGCCGCCAAGGAGATGAATATCCTGCTTCTCGACATCTCGTCGATTTCCTCCAGCGACGCGCTGCGTCACAGCCGCTACACCGCCATGGCGGCGCTGTACAAGGAGCTGGAAGACAATGACGATCTGGTGAGCAGCGGCTTCCGCCAGGCCGGCGGACGTTTCTTCGAACCGGCGCAGGCCGCGGAGACGCCTTCGCCCTGAACGGACCATCATGGAAACTATTGCGATTGGCTGTGACTTCAAGGCGCCGAAGAGACCATAAGCCAGAAAGTCCGGAGCGCCATGACGGAAGCCCATGAAGAGGTGCGTCGTCCGTGGCCGTTCCTCACATTGCGCCGTTACCATAGGACCGGTCGCTTCTGTGCCTCGTCCGCGACAACCGCAAGGTCTTCTTCCGGGAGCGGCGCGCGCTGGGCATGAGCAAGGCGCGTCATGCGGCGCATTGGAAAATGCCTTGCAGGGCGTTGCCACGGAAAAATCGAGTCCCGGCGGGCGATGCAAATGAAGACATCGCCCCGGACGCAAGTCCACGCCAAGCCTGTTTAATCTGACGGGCCGATTGCCCCTTCCAAAACGTCTCCGATTTCCCCCTTGTCCGGAAAAGCACCCTGCGGGGCCTTGTATCTGTTGAAAAACGCCCTTATTGTCGCAAAACATTCATTTTAAGGATGTAAATGTTGCTAAACATACATTTATGTCGCCTCAGATACAAAGGAGAAAGAAATGAAGAAGTTTGGTTTTTTGACGCTTGGCGCACTCACCGGCGCGCTGATCTCGAGCGCTGCCTTCGCCGAGACGATCACCGTTTACACCTCTTACGAAGAAGATGAAGCCGCGGCCTTTCTCGAAAAGGCAAAGGAGGCCATGCCCGATATCGACGTCAATCTTCTGAGGCTCTCCACCGGCGATCTCGCCGCCCGCATCATCGCGGAAAAGGCCAATCCCCAGCATGACGTTCTTTGGGGCTTTGCGGTCACCTCCATGGTCAACCCGCAGATCGAGGAAACGCTGGAAGCCTATGAGCCGAAGGGCATCGATACCGTTCCCGAACAGTTCCGTGATCCCGACAACAAGTGGTTCGCGGTCACCGGCTATATGGCGGCGTTTTGCGTCAACAATGAACGCCTCGAGGCCGAGGGCCTGGAAATGCCGACCTCCTGGGCCGATCTCACCGACCCGTCCTTTGCCGATGAAGTCGTCATGCCCAACCCGGCAAGCTCGGGCACCGGCTATATCCAGATCGACGCGCTGCTGCAGATGATGGGCGAAGACGAAGGCTGGAGCTTCCTGGACAAGCTCGACAAGAATGTCGCGCAGTACATCAAGTCCGGCTCCCGCCCCTGCAACGTCGCCTCGATGGGCGAATACACCGTCGGCGCTTCCTATGCCATGCGCGCGATCAAGAACATCGAGGAAGGCTATCCGATCACCATGGTCGTGCCCTCCGAAGGCGCAGGCAACGAGCTGGAAGGCAATGCGCTGGTCGCCTCCTCCGAGCACAAGGATGCAGCCAAGCGTTTCCTCGATTGGACCCTCAGCCCGGAAGCGGCGACCGCCTATTATGACTGGAAGACGATCGTGACGGTTCCGGGCGGCGATGTGCCGGAGCGGTTCATTTCCGCCGGCCTGCCCGAGGATGTTCCGGCCGCGCTGTTCCCGGTCGATTTCCGCGCCGCGGCCGAAGATCGCACGGAAATCATCAACACCTGGCAGGAGCGCTACGAGCGCTAAGAAACGCCAGACGATGACGTAGCCGGCGGGCGATGTTGCCCGCCGGCGTTTCCGCCCAAAGCATTTCGGCGGAGGCAAGCTTCGGCTGACCAATTCGATTTAATTGCTTTTTCGTGCGTCCGGAGAATACCGGCATCCCTTCCCCGGCCCGCACGCCCAAACCCGCATCAGGAGAGAACGCGCGATGGACCTTTCGATCCGCAACCTTGTCAAGCGCTTCGACAGGCTGACAGCACTCGACAACGTCACGCTCGATGTCCCGCACGGAAACTTCGTCTGCTTTCTCGGGCCGTCTGGCTGCGGCAAGACCACGTTGCTGCGCGTCATCGCCGGGCTTGAAGATGCCGATGAAGGCACGATCCAGCTCGGCGGCGAGGATCTGACGGCGGTGCCAACGCGGGCGCGCAATTTCGGCGTCGTGTTCCAGTCCTATTCGCTGTTTCCCAATATGAGCGCGGCGCGCAATGTCGGCTACGGGCTTGAATGCCGGCGCTGGGACAAGGCCAAGATCGGCAGCCGCGTCGACGAGATGCTCGACCTCGTGCACCTTGCCGACCATCGCGCCAAGCTGCCGG
The DNA here is from genome assembly GCF_053484255.1 of Martelella sp. FLE1502. NCBI lineage: Bacteria > Pseudomonadati > Pseudomonadota > Alphaproteobacteria > Hyphomicrobiales > Aurantimonadaceae > Martelella > Martelella sp. FLE1502. The sequence goes on along the minus strand of NZ_JBAKFQ010000016.1, from coordinate 48,065 downwards.
CGCAGATGTCGGGCGGCCAGCAGCAGCGCATCGCGCTGGCGCGCGCGCTCGCGCCCGATCCCTCCCTGCTTCTGCTCGACGAACCGCTGTCGGCGCTTGACGCCAAGGTGCGCGAGGAACTGCGCGTGGAAATCCGCAGCCTCCAGCAGCGCCTGAAGCTGACCACGATCATGGTGACCCATGATCAGGAAGAGGCGCTGGCGATGGCGGATGTCGTCGTGGTCATGAACAAGGGACGCATCGAACAGATCGGCTCTCCGCGCGAACTCTATGCCGAGCCGAAAACCGCCTTCGTCGCCGATTTCATCGGCCGCATGAATATCTTGCGGCTGGATGAGAACGCGCGCATGCAGCCGAGCTTCGGCGGCGTCGCGCTTCACCTTGCCGACAGCGCACACACGGCGGACCATATAACGGCCCTCGGGGTGCGCCCGGAAATGATTTCGCTGACCGACACGGACGCCGCCGGCGACAACACGCTTCCCGCAACCGTCTCCGGCGTCACCTATCTCGGCAATATCACCCGCGTCGAGGTGGTAACGGATGCCGAGCCCAAGGCACCGATCAGCGTCGAGTTGCACGGCGCGAGCGCGGTTCCGAAAGTGGGCGAGCGCCTCGGCATCGTCATTCCGGCGGAAGCCCTGAGGGTGCTCGCATGAGCAACGCCGTGAAGTCCGCAAGCCGCCCCGCCCGCGGCACCGACCTCGCCGACCGCGCCAGCGTCTGGGCGATGACGCTGTTCGTCGCAGCCCTCCTGATCATCTTCCTGCTGCTGCCGCTGCTGGGTATCCTGATGCGCAGTCTCGAGACCCCCGACGGTCTCGGCCTTGGCAATTTCATCGCCACCTTCTCGACCATGCGGTTCTGGGAGCTTGTCGGCGACAGCATTCTGGTCTCGCTCACCTCCACGGCGATCGTGGTGGTGATTGCCTATGGCTATGCCTATGCGCTGCAACGCGCGATCATCCCCGGCAAATGGCTGCTCAGGATCGTGGTTCTGGTGCCGCTGTTCGCGCCGTCGCTGGTTCAGGCGCAGGGCCTGATCCTGCTTCTCGGACGCAACGGCATCCTCAACCGTTATCTCGGTTTCGATCTCGATATTTACGGTTTCTGGGGCGTTGCCATCGCCAATGCGCTTTATGCCTTTCCCTATGCCTTCCTGATTCTGTCGGCAGCACTCGCCGTAGCGGATGCCCGGATTTATGAGAGCGCGGAGGCGCTTGGCGCCGGCCCGCTGCGGATTTTCCGCGACGTGACGCTGCCCGCCACCCGTTACGGGTTGGCGGCCACGCTGTTCATCGTGTTCATGCTGGCAATCACCGATTTCGGCAATCCGATGGTGATCGGCGGCGACTTCAACGTGCTGGCGACGGAAGTCTACAATCAGGTCATCGGTCAGGCCCAGTTCGGCCTTGGCGCGGTCATCGGCGTGGCGCTGCTGGTGCCCGCCATGTTCGCCAAGCTGATCGAAAAGCGGATGACGGCGCGTCAGCACGCTCTGGTCACCGAGCAGTCCCGCCCGCTGACGCCAAAACCCTCGGCGCGACGCGACCTGTTCTTCTCGCTCTATGCCTATGTGGTCGCGGGGCTGATCGTCTCCGTCGTCGCCATCGTCGTGTTCGCAAGCTTCGTGCATCTGTGGCCCTACAATATGAGCTTCACGCTGCGCCACTACCGGTTCGACGTGCAGAACGGCACGGATCCGCTCTGGAACAGCGTTTTCGTGGCTTTCGCGACCGCCATTGTCGGCATCATCGTCACCGGGCTCGGCGCGATTGTGGTGCACAAATTCAAGACCGCGTTCACCGGTCCGCTGTCCTTCCTGGCGATCCTGCCGGCCGCCGTGCCCGGCATCGTGCTCGGTCTCGGCTATATCCTGGTGTTCAACGACCCCCACAATCCGCTCAATTTCCTCTACGGCACCTTTGCGCTGATCGTCATTCTCGAGGTCTATTACAACCACGCCCATGCCTTCCTGATCTCGTCCACCAGCCTGAAGCAGATCGGCGCGACCTTCGACGAGGCCTCGACGACGCTGGGCGGCACCTCAATGACGACCTTGCGCAAGGTCACGCTGCCGCTGGTGTGGCCGACCCTTCTGGGTGTGGGCGTGTTCTATTTCATGCGTTCCATGGTCTCGTTGTCGGCGGTGATCTTCCTCGTCACCCCCTCGACCCAGCTTGCCTCCGTTTCGGTGCTGCAATTGTCGGATCGCGGCGCGATCAACCAGGCGGCCGCCTTTTCGGTCTGCATCATGGGGATCGTCGTGCTTTGCCTGATCGTCGTACGCGTGCTGATGCGGCTCGCCGGCGTCAAGAACGTAAATCTCATAAGATAAGAGCGGAAAACGCCATGACGGCCTCCCCCATCAAGGCCATCCTTTTCGACAAGGATGGCACCCTTCTCGATTACCAGCGTACCTGGGCGCCCATCAACCGGGCCGCCGCCGAGCTTGCCGCGAGCGGCGATCCGGCGCTTGCCGCGCATCTTCTGAGCGTTGGCGGCATGGACGCCGAAAGCGGACTGACATCGTCAAACAGCCTGCTGGCCGCCGGCAATACCGATGAGATCGCCAGGGCCTGGATCGAGGCCGGCGCGCGTTTCAGCGTCGGCGAACTGACCGCAGCGCTCGATACGCTGTTTACCGCCGCGGTATCCGACGCCGTTCCGGTCACCAATCTGGTCAAGCTGTTTCGCAATCTCCATGAGCGCGGCTTCAAACTCGGCATCGCCAGCAGCGACAGCCAGGCAGCGATCGAAAGTCTTGTGGAGCGCCTTTCGCTGACGCCATGGATCGATTTCATCGCCGGCTATGACAGCGGCTACGGCGTCAAACCGGAACCGGGCATGCTGCTGGCATTCTGCGAGGCGATGGGCGTTTCCCCCGCGCAAACCGCGGTCGTCGGCGACAATCCCCATGACATGAACATGGCGATATCCGGCGGGGCGGGCCTCAAGGTCGGCGTTTTGACGGGAACGGGAACGCGCGACGTCCTGCAGCCTCTATGCGACGTCTGCCTTCCGGGGATCCAGACGCTCGCCACGGAAGTATTCGAAAACACACCGGCTTCAAGGACATGAAACAGACAGCGGAAAAGCGGCCGGCGGCGCGCTTCCGCCGCGCTTCAGCAAACGATCTCGACGCCGTTTTCATCCAGAAGACGGCGGATGTCCCCTTCCGGCATGGTATCCGTAACCAGGGTATTCACATCGGCGATCGACCCCAGCCGCACCATGGCCCGCTTGCCGAACTTGCTGCTGTCGACGGCCACAAGCGTACGGCGCGATTGCGCCATCGCCGCCGTCGCGACAACGCTTTCGGCATGGTCGTCGTCGCAAAGGTCCCCGTCATTGTCGATGCCGCTCACCGAGATGATCGCACTGTCGAACTTGAAGTTGCGGATGAATTCGGGCGTCTCCTCCTGGAAGATGCCGCCATGGATGGGACGCACGAAACCGCCGGGGACGGCCAGCGTGAAATTGGTGTTCTCGTTCAGGATCGTCGCGACCCTGAGGCTGTAGGTCAAAACCCTGAGATGATTGCGGCGCGAAAGCGCGCGCGCGATCGCCTCGCAGGTCGTGCCGGAATCGATGAAGATCGACGCGCCATCGGGCACAAGATCGGCGACAAGTTCGCCGATGCGCTGCTTCTGCTCCGCATTGTCGACGCGACGACGGCGGTAGACGGTTTCCTCGAGCGGGCCGACAAGAACCGCGCCGCCATGAAGACGGCGCACGCGGCCCGCCTTTTCAAGCGCAAGAATGTCGCGCCGGGCCGTCTGCGTGGTCACCGTGAAGAAATCGGAAATCTCCTCTACCGAGATATAGAAGTTCTTCTCCATCAATCGCAGTATCGACGACTGACGGCTTTCCTTCTTTCTTTCTTCTCCGTTGCTTTCCACGTCCACACCACCTCCAGCACCATTTCCGATTCTGTGCCCCCTTTTTGAAACACCGAGGGCGTGTACGCAAGGAATCTATAAAAATGTTGTAAATATGACATATACGGGGGTTATATGTCGCTTTCGAAACATGTTAACCTGACGACGCAAATCGAAATTTCATAGCGTTCCGATTACGAAAGGAATACCCGATGAATGGTATCATTCAGCGGCTGGGAAGCCGCGCGCATATTTCAGGCAAGATGCTCGGCCTTCTGAGCGGCGTTTCGCTGCTGGCCGTCAGCGCGGTTCCGGCAAAGGCCGAAGACAATGCGCTGCGCATCATCTCCCTGAACACCTGGGGGGCATCGACGCTCGTTCCCGAAGCCGCCGACCTTCTTTCATCGGGCAATTACGACTTCATCACCATCCAGGAATACCGCAACAGCTACGGCGTCGACATCCAGAAGAAGATGTCCGACCTTGGCGCCGGCGACTATTCGCTGCACGAGAAGGGCGATACCGGCCTTGCCTGGCGCGACAAGGACATCATCGATTACAGCAATACCGATGAGCCGGTCCACGTGGTTGTCGGCGGCGAGAACGGCCGCCCGCAGACCATCATCGCGACGGAGCATCTGGACTATCGCGATGATCCCTTTCTCCATCGTAACCGCGAAGCCCATGAGCTGAACGACTGGGCCGCAGGCAAGGCGAGCCCCATCATCATGACCGGCGATTTCAACGCGGGTGACATCTCCGAGCGCGGACTGCTGGAAGTGGTTCAGCAGGAATTCATGATGAAACGCGCGCGCGAGACAGGCAATGCGGACCACAAGGCCTGGGCGCTGCAATATGTCGCGCGCAATCACGCCATCGGCTCGGAAAAATACGCCGCCGCCGAAGCCTATATCAACCGCAAGTCCAACACCATGCCGGAAGGCCTGTTTACCGACGAGACCTATCCCGTGGCGGGCAACACGCCCTACACGATGAACCTCTTGAAGAAGCAGTACCAGATCCTGCAAAACCCCGAGGATCGCGAGCGCTTCGCGCCGCACAAGCTGGCCGACGGCAGCACAACATGGCCGAGCGTCGAGGAAGACGACGAGGCCTTCAAATGGCCGTCCTGGGGCCGCACCCAGATCGACCACTTCATTGCCTCGCGCCCCTATGCCAAGTGGTGGGAACTGGCGGATGCCGAAGACGACCGCTATGTCGGCGGCGTTCTTGACCAGGACATCAGCACGACGGACGAGGGTCACGCGCTCTCCGACCACGAGCCGCTCGCCCACGAAATCCGCTGGAAGGGCCCCAATGTCGAGGAAATCGGCGACGATAGCGGCAAGGTCCGCCTGACATTCGACGCCAACACGCGTGATTCCGCGGAGCGCGCCAATGAATTCCGGCTGTCGCGCAACAACCACCGCACGGATGTCTATCTCGGCCAGCTTTCCGATGAGGATGGCCGCCCGATCTATGCGCAGGCTCCGGAAGTCACCGAGGACCGCCTCGGCTTCCTGCTCGCCAACGCGGTCTATGACCGTCATGACCCGGAAGCCTTCCAGGAGGAACTTGCCCTCTACGTGCCCGCCGAACAGCAGGCGGTTTACAAGGCCTATCTCGACAAGCTGACGGACACTTCCAATCCGGAATTCTTCCGCAACGTCCTCGATGACTATTTCCAGGCGCATCGCGACGAATTCCCGGGCATCGGCAGCATCAGCGACATGAGCTGGGAGCAATGGGGCGATATCCTCATGAAATATGTCGATGAGGACCTTGCCTTCGAAACCAAGCCGGAAAATCCGGCCTGGGACGAGCTTGTCGCAACGCTCGGCCTCAACGATCCGGCCGTGCGCGCCGCGCTTTCCGCGAAGACCGGGCTCGACTTCGAAAACGACCCCTTCGCCCCCCTCAAGCTGGCGCTTAACTGCGCCGACGCACAGCATCTTTCACTTCAGGGCGCCCGCGCGATGTGCGTGGACGATCATGAGCGCTTCCGCGATATCGTCGTCACCGCCGGCAAAACCGTGGCGATCGACGAGAGCGCCGCGCTCGGCTCGACCGACGGCCTGATCACGCTTAACAATGGCGGCATCCGCACCGCCGGCCCGGACGATGACTGGGCTCAGTGGACCGGGCCGATCACGTCGATCGACAAGGCCATCCGTTTCGACGGCCGCGGCTGGATCGATGTTTCCCATCCGACGGTTCCGGTAACCGCTCTGAAGACGTTCTCCGGCGACGGCACGTTTGAAAAGCGCGGTGTGGGCACCCTCCTCCTGACGGCCGACAGCTCCGGCTTTGCCGGCACCACGCTGGTCAACCAGGGCAAGCTGCTGGTGGGCGACGAAAACGGCGTCGGCAAGCTCGGCGGCAGCATGACCGTCAATGACGGCGCTGTTCTCGGCGGTTCCGGCACGATCGGCTCCGGCGCGGGATCGCTGGTCTCGATCGCCGCGGGCGGCACGCTCTCGCCGGGCAACTCCATCGGCACGCTGACCATCGATGGCGACCTCGCCTTCGCCAGCGGCTCGATCTTCGCCGTCGAAGTCGACCCGGAAAGCGGGCGCAGCGACGCGGTGACGGTGACCGGCAAGGCCTCGCTGGACGGGACGCTGGCGCATATCGGCTTCGACGGCGTCTACGATCCGCGCTCGACCTACACCGTGCTGTCGGCCGGTGAAATCGAGGGCCAGTTCGCAAGCGTCACCTCCGACTTCGCCTTCCTGACGCCCGACTTCATGTATGGCACGAGCGAAATCGGCCTGAAGCTGCAGCGCAACGACCGCGATTTCGCATCGGTGGCTCAAACCGCCAATCAGGCGGCCGTCGCGGCAAGCGTCGAGTCGATCGGCTTTACCGCCGGAAACGCGCTCTATGACGCGATCGTCATGCTGCCGGACGATCCCGATTTCATCCGCAACGGCTTCGACCAGCTTTCCGGCGAGATCCATGCCTCGGTCAAATCCGCGCTGATCGAGGAAAGCGGCATCGTCCGTGGCGCGGAAGCCGATCGCCTGCGGGCAGCCTTCGGCACGGTCGGCGCATCGTCGGCGCCGGTTCTGGCCTATGGCCCGGAAGGTGCAAACCTCGTCGCTCCCGATCAGGCAAACGGCATCGCCGCCTGGGGCAGCGCCTTCGGAGCGTGGAACAAGTTCGACGGCAACGCCAATGCCGCCGGCCTCGACAGCGCGACGGGCGGCCTGCTTGTCGGCGTCGACATTCCGGTTGCCGAAACCTGGCGCGTCGGCGCGCTCGCCGGCTACAGCCATTCGAGCTTCGACAGTGATGACCGCGCGTCTTCGGGTTCCAGCGACAACTACTCGCTCGGCCTCTATGCCGGTTCGCAATGGGGCGGCCTCGGCTTCCGCTCGGGCCTCGCCTATACCTGGCACCAGATCGACACCAGCCGTTCGGTGTACATCCCGGGCCTTACGAATGCGCTCGACAGCAGCTATGACGCCGGCACCTTCCAGGCGTTCGGAGAACTCGGCTATCAGTTCGATCTCTCCGACGTTCAGCTGGAGCCGTTCGCAAACCTCGCCTATGTCAATCTGGATACGGATGGCTACAGCGAGAGCGGCGGCGCAGCGGCATTGAACGGCGCAAGCGGCAGCTCCGACACGACCTTCACCACCGTGGGTGTGCGCGTCTCCTCCGACTTCATGATCGGCGCGACGCGGGCAAAGGCAAGCGGGATGATCGGCTGGCGTCATGCCTTTGGCGACATCACGCCGTCCGTCACGCAGGCCTTTGTGGGCTCGACGCCGTTCGCCGTCACCGGCGTCGCCGTCGCCGAGGATGCCGCCGTGGTCGAGGCCGGCCTCGACTTCGACCTGTCGGCCAACACCACGATCGGCGTGTCCTACCAGGGCCAGTTCGGCGACGACGTCAGCTACAACGGCGTCAATGCAAGGCTCCAGGTAAAGTTCTGATCTTAAAGACCTCTCAGCCGGGCGGGATCATTCCCGCCCGGCTGAACCCGATGACTGCGCCCCAGGGCTCACAGCCCGTTCGCCGATGCGCAGACGCCTCGACAGGCAAGCACGCGCCGCATCGCGACAAAACTCTACATTTCCCGATGAAATGAATGGTGATCCCGGCGCGATTCGAACGCGCGACCCTCAGATTAGGAATCTGATGCTCTATCCTGCTGAGCTACGGGACCACTCGCCTCTCCATACAAAAGCAGGGCTCCGATGAAAAGCCCTGTTTTTGCCTTGCGACAACCGAGGCTCAGGCCGCGAGACGGGCTTCGGCCAGACGAACCCAGTAGGAAATGCCGTGGGCGAGCGCTTCGTCGTTGAAATCATAGTCCGGATTGTGCAGGCCGGCGCTGTCGCCATTGCCGAGCATGATGAAGGCGCCGGGCCGGGCCTCCAGCATGTAGGAAAAATCCTCCGCCGCCGTCCAGGGCGCAACCGCGGTATTGACCGCCGCCTCTCCGGCAACCGCGATTGCCGCGTCGGCGGCATGGCGCGTCTCTTCCTCGTGATTGACCGTCGGCGGATAGTTGCGGGTGTATGTCACCACGGCCTCGCCGCCCTGGGCGGCGGCAAGGCCTTCGGCAATGGACTTGAGCCGCTGCTCCGCCATGTCGCGGTTTTCCGGCGTGAACGAGCGCACCGTGCCGCCGAGTTCGGCCTCGGATGGAATGACGTTATGGGCAAAGCCCGCATGGAATTCGGTCACCGAGACCACCAGCGCGCCGACCGGATCGGCGCTGCGCGAGACGATGGTCTGCAGCGCGCCGACGATCTGGCTGCCGATCACCACCGGATCGATGGCGGTGTGCGGCTGGGCGGCGTGACCGCCCCTGCCCCGCACCAGGATCCGGAATTCGTCCGTCGCTGCCATGATCGGGCCCGGACGGATCGCGAATTCGCCGACCGGAAGGCCGGGGAAATTATGCATGCCGTAGACCTCGGCAATCGAGAACCGCTCCATCAGCCCGTCCTCGATCATCGCCTTGCCGCCGCCGCCGCCCTCTTCCGCCGGCTGGAAGATCACGATGACCCTGCCCCTGAAATTCCGCGTCTCGGCGAGATATTTCGCAGCACCCAGCAACATCGCCATATGGCCGTCATGGCCGCAAGCATGCATCTTGCCGGGAACCGTCGAGGCCCACGGCTTGCCGGTTTTTTCGTTGATGGGCAGCGCATCCATATCGGCGCGCAGGCCGATCGTGCGCCCCTCGCCCGCGCGTCCATGGATAACGCCGACAAGCCCGGTGCGGCCGATGCCTTCAACCACCTCGTCGACACCGAACTGCCGCAATTGTTCTGCTATGAAGCCCGCCGTCGCCTCGACGTCGTAGAGAAGTTCCGGATGCCGATGAAGGTGATGGCGCCATTCGGTCGCTTGACTTTGAAGTTCGGCGGCGTAGTTCAGCACCGGCATTAATGATACCCCTGCATTTTTGCAAAATTCGTTGTAAAACACGCTAATATTAAGTGGGATCAAAGCGTGTCCGCATCAAGAAGACGAACCCTTCAAGGGGTATATCGATAGCAGCCGACAGGCAAGTAGAGAGAGCTACCGTGTTTCAAATCGCCAGGACGAAATCGACAATCCGGCACCCTGGCCGGAGGATAACCGGCGCAATGCTGTTTGCGGGACTGATGCTCGCAGCGCTGATGTTTTCCAGTGCCGCCGTCTTCGCCAATCCCTATATCGTGGTCGACGCCAAAACCGGGCGCGTGCTGTTTGCCAATGAGCCATTCAAGAAATGGTATCCGGCTTCGCTTACCAAGCTGATGACGGCCTATCTGGTGTTCGAGGACATGAAAGCGGGCCGGCTCGATCCGCGCGCGGCGATCACCTTTTCCGCCGCCGCCGCCAATGAGCCGGCCTCGAAGATGTATTTCGCCCCCGGCACCCGCGTGACGGTCGACAACGCGCTGAAGATGATGCTGGTACACTCGGCCAACGACGCCGCCCATGCCGTTGCCGACGCCGCGATCGGCGGCCGCGACGCCTTTATCGCGCGCATGAATGAAAAGGCCAGGCAACTCGGCATGGTCGACACCCATTTCGTCAACGCCAACGGCATGACCTCGATGGCCAATCCGCAGACCGGCCAATATACCACCGCGCGCGACATGGCGGTGCTGGCGCTCGCGATCGACCGTGATTTTCCGGAATATCACTTCTACTTCACCATCCCCGGCATTGCCGCCGACAGCGGCAAATACCGCAACACCAACCTTCTGGTAGGAAATTTCGACGGCGCCACCGGCATGAAGACCGGCTTCGTCTGCGCCTCGGGCTATAATCAGGTCTCCTCGGCCAAGCGCGGCGGCCGCGAGGTGATCGCCGTCGCCTTCGGCGCCAACAGCGTGCCGGCGCGCGCCGACAAGGCCGCCGAACTGCTGCAGGCAGGCCTGACGACCAATGACCGCTCCGGGCCAGAGCTTTCGACCTATCTGCCGCCACCCGCGCCCGACCGCCCAGTCGCCGATATCACCAATGAGGTCTGCAGCGCGCAGGCGGTGCAGGATCGCGGCGATATCCGCGATGAGGATGGCAATTACATCTTCAAATCGCCCTATCTTAAGCCGCTGCCGAAGGAGTACGCGACCGTTGACGCCTTCCGCCTGCCCAACGACACCGAAACCGTGGAAAGCGCGCTCGACAATCTCTCCTATGTGCCGCTGCCCTATGCGCGGCCCACGCAGTAGAAGCCAGAATGTATCAACCCCAGCATCCCATCCCCGTCTCGATCGTGACCGGCTTTCTCGGCGCGGGCAAATCGACGCTGCTGAACCGCCTTCTCGCTGATCCGGCGCTGGCCGATGCCGCCGTGATCATCAACGAGTTCGGGGAGGTCGGCATCGACCATCTCCTGGTCGAACGCTCCGGCGATTCGGTCATCGAGCTTGCCAATGGTTGCCTGTGCTGCACCGTGCGCGGCGAACTGATCGACACGCTCGCCGACCTGCTCGACCGGATGCAGACCGGCAGGATCAAACCGGTCAACCGGGTGATCATCGAGACCACCGGCCTTGCCGATCCGGTTCCCGTGCTGATGGCGATCATGGCGCATCCGGCGATCGCCGCCGCCTTTACGGTTGACGGCGTGGTGACTCTGGTGGACGCGATGACCGGGATAGAAACGCTGGAGCGCCACGATGAAGCGGCCCGCCAGGTCGCCGTCGCCGATCGCCTCGTCATCACCAAGACCGATCTTGTCTCCGCCGAGGTTGTGGCACGCTTCGCCGAACGGCTCGCCGCCATCAATCCGACCGCCGAAATCGTCGATGGCGCGACGCCCATGGCCAAGAACCCCGGCCTTCTGGTGGCGGGTCTGTTCGACCTGGCACGCAAATCGCCGCAAGTCGGTGAATGGCTACGGGCGGCCGAAACCGGTCACGATCACCACCATCACGACGTCAATCGCCATGACGAGCATATCCGCGCCTTCGCGCTTGTTGCAGGCGCGCTTCCGTCGCGACAGATCATCGATGCCTTCCAGCATCGTCTTGCCCGCGAACACGGCGACCATATCCTGCGCATCAAGGGAATCGTGGCGCTTGCCGGCGAGCCCCGACCGCTCGTGATCCACGGCGTCGGCGCCACGGTCTATCCGTCGCGTTATCTCGCCGGCTGGCCACAGGACAGCGCGCCTGAAACGCGGATTGTCGTGATTGGCGCTGACCTCAGTGAAAAGGCGGTGCGCGATCTGTTTGCAAGCTTCCTGGACCGGCCGGCGGTCGACCGCCCGGACCGGGCGGCACTTGAGGAAAATCCGCTTGCGGCCTTCGGTTTCAGACGCTGACAGGGTTCAGCTCCGCGCGATCACGAAACGATGACCGCTCTCAGTCGCCACGCTTTCAATGAGTCGGTGGCCGTTCTGCTGGCACAGATGCGGGATGTCGATCACGGCAAGCGGATCGGTGGTCTCCACCGTCAGCAGACTTCCGGGCGCAAGCTCGGCCAGGCGCTTGCCGGCCTTCAACGCCGGCAGCGGGCACTTCAGCCCCTTCAGATCATAATGGAAGGACTGCGGCACGAAGCCGTCGCTCACCAGAATTTCCAGAAAGGCCTGTCGCCTTTGGTGGGCTGCTCCGGCTCGGCATAGGCCGCCATCGGGCTCGGCTCGGGGATCGGCACCGCAGAGGAAACCGGCACCTCCGGAACATCCGGGATCGCGGCCGTCTGGGTGACGGTATCGATTTCGCCGGGAATATCAGCCGGCGTTTCGAGCGGGCCGTATTTCGAAATCCGATACTGTTCGACGGTCACGAAACGACCGGCCTCCAGCGAGGAACCGGTGGGCTGGTAAAGCGCATCGGTCGGGTCCTCGCGCAGATCGGCAACGATGGCCTTGCGTTCGGCTTCGCTCGGATCGATCCAGACCTTGCCGTCGTTCTCGGCAAGCGCCTTGGCGAATTGCTCCTGATAGTCGCTCTGGTTCTTCGCCAGCGCCATCTTGTCCTGTGCGGAAAGATTGGAGGCCATGACCGGGCAGGCGCGGTCGGAGGCGACATCGCCGCCATTGACCGGGTCCTTGTTGAACAGATATTCGCCGCCGCAGACATCGACGTCCGGAATCTTGTGGGTCACGTCGAAATAGTCGTAGCCTTCCTTCAGCATCTGCCAGAAGGGATAATTTTCGTTATAGCGGTGGCGCACCATGTTTTCCGCGGTCATGCGGAAGGGATAGGCCTGCAGCATGATCGCCTGCTGGCCACCGGAGAAGGCGTCGCGCGCAAAGGCGAAGATTTCCAGTATCTGCTCGTCGGTCATCGAATAGCAGCCGCGCGAGGAGCAGGCGCCATGGATCATCAGATCGGAACCGGTGAACTGGTTGGCGCGGTCGTAACGGTTCGGATAGCCGGTATTGATCGCCAGGAAATACTGCGAATAGGGGTTCAGAAGGCCCTTGGAAAGCGGATAGAAGCCCTCGGGCGCCTGCCGGTCGCCTTCCTTCTTCTTCGGGCCGAGTTTGCCGGACCAGGCGCAGATCTCGTAGGTCTCAAGTTCGCCATAGGTGCCGTCGCGCTTCTGCTTCCAGATTTCCAGAACGCCCTCTTCCTTGAAGATGCGAATGGTGATCGGCGCGTTCTTGGCCATGTCGCGCTTGCTCATCTTCGCCACCATGGAAGACGGCAAAGAATAGTTCATCTTCTCCTGCACGGAGGAGAAGTCGGTACTGTCAAAAAAGCTGTTGCAGCCCGTCAGCGCCACAGCGGCGAACATTATCGGGGCCAGTACAGTCAAGCGCATGGATAGAACCTGCCGGATTTTGCCTTCAAACGCAACGGTCGCCCGTCGCGCTACGGCACCATAATGCACAGTCAAACTTCAAGAAAGCGTTAAGTCTTTCTTTCCGCCCCGATAGCGGCAACCCGGCAAGAGCGCACAGCCCTCAGAGATTGCGGCCGATGGCGAGGAATTTCTGCCGGCGCATATTGCGGATTTCTTCGGCCGACTTGCCTTCGAATTCGTTGAGCCCCTCGGCGATCTGGTCGCCCGAAGCATCGATCACGGTATCGGCATGGCGGTGCGCGCCGCCGACCGGCTCGGGAATAATCTCCTCGACGATGCCGAAACCCTTCAGGTCCTGCGCGGTGATCTTCATGTTGGTGGCCGCTTCCTTGGCGCGGGCAGAATCGCGCCACAGGATCGAGGCCGCGCCTTCCGGCGAAATCACCGAATAAATCGCGTGTTCCAGCATATAGACCCGGTTGGCCGCCGCAATCGCGATCGCGCCGCCCGACATGCCCTCGCCGATCACCAGCGTGATCATGGGAACGCCGAGCCTCAGACACATCTGGGTCGAGCGCGCGATCGCCTCGGCCTGTCCACGCTCTTCAGCGCCGACGCCCGGATAGGCGCCCTGGGTATCGACGATCGAGATCACCGGCAGTTTGAAGCGGTCGGCAAGCTCCATCAGACGGATCGCCTTGCGATAGCCTTCCGGCCGGGGCATGCCGAAATTGTGCTTCAGCCGGCTCTTGGTGTCGTGGCCCTTTTCCTCGCCGATCACGGCAACGGGACGTCCACGGAAGCGGGCAAGGCCCGCCTGGATCGCCGCGTCCTCGCCGAAATTGCGGTCGCCGGCAATCGTGGTGAAATCGGTGAACAGCCGCTTGGCGTAGTCGAGAAAGTGCGGGCGCTGGGGGTGGCGGGCAACTTGCGCCTTCTGCCATGGCGAAAGCTTGCCGTAGATATCGCTCATCGCCTCGCTGACGCGGGTTTCCAGGCGCGCGATCTCTTCCGACGTGTCGATGCTCTCGCCGTCGTCGGCCAGTTTCTTCAGCTCGATAATCTTGGCCTCCAGGTCGGAGATCGGCCTTTCGAAATCGAGATAGCTGTACATTGTCGCAATTTCCCTGGGTTTTCCGCCGCGCCCGGAACCGCGTTCTCGGGCTTCCACTTACAATATTGTGCCGCTTAATCCCGTTTTTTGGCTTCTTTTGCAAGGGGGTGATGCATTTCCACCAGTTCCCGAAGCCTTTCTTCCAGCACATGGGTGTAGATTTGGGTGGTCGAGATATCGGCATGGCCGAGCATTTCCTGCACCGCGCGCAGGTCCGCACCGTTCTGCAGCAGATGGCTGGCAAAGGCATGGCGCAGCACATGCGGCGAGATCGCGGTGGTCTTAAGCCCCGCCCGCGCGGCAAGGCCTTTAAGGTCCCGCGCGAAGACCTGGCGCGACAAATGCCCGGCAGCACCCCTTGAGGCGAACAGATAGGGGTTTTCATCGTCATCCGCGGCCTTCTGCCGCTCGGCGTCGAAAGCGACAAGCGCCTCCAGAGCGCGGCGCGACAGCGGCACGGCGCGCTCCTTGTTGCCCTTGCCGCGCACCGTCAGAAACCGCTCCCTCCTCTTCATCACGTTCGCCGGCAGCGTCACCAGTTCGGAAACCCGCATGCCGCTGGCATAGAGCGTTTCCAGAAGCGCGCTCATGCGCAGCTTCTCAAAATGCTGTGGACCGGGCGCGCTCGCCTCCGCCGCCGCCTGATCCAGCAGCCGATCGACATCGGCGACCGAAAGCGTCTTCGGCAGCGGCCGCGCCTTTTTCGGCGCATCGATGACGCCGGTCGGATCGTCGCCCCTGAGCCCTTCCGCATAGAGAAACTGATAGAACTGCTTCAGCGCCGAAAGCCGCCTTGCCTGAGAACTGGCAGCAAAGCCGCGTTTTGCGAGGTCCGAGAGATAGGCGGATACATCGCCGGACGCCGCGTCATCGACAGCAACCCCGCGGTCGATCATGAAATCGCGATAGTCGTCGAGATCGCGCTGATAGGCTGCAAGCGTATTGATGGCCGCCCCGCGCTCCGCGCTCAGCATTTCGATGAACGCCTCGATATGGGCGCCGGAAAGATCCAATGCGGTTAACTCCCTGTTGTCCGAAACCGGAATTCGGCGCCCTTCGCCTTGACGCCAACACGGCATTTGCCGATACGTGGCAGGACAAGAATGGGCACGCTATGAACGTAAAACAAGATACCGGCGGCGCGGGACTGCGGCAAAAGGCGATTGCCGGCCTTGCCGGGCGCAATCTGATCCTGGTCGGCCTGATGGGCGCCGGCAAGAGCGCGATCGGCAAGCTCGTCGCCGCGCAGCTCGGTCTGCCCTATATCGATACCGACCACGAAATCGAGGCCGCCGCCCAGATGTCGATCGCCGATATCTTTGCCGCCTATGGCGAGCCGGAATTCCGCGCGCTCGAGACACGGGTGATCGAGCGTGTTCTGGCGGGGGGGCCCGCGATCGTGTCGACCGGCGGCGGCGCGTTCATCAACCCGGTGAACCGCGACCTGATCGCCCGTTCCGGCCTGTCGCTGTGGCTGAAAGCCGACCTCGAGACATTGTGGGACAGGGTCAAGCGCCGCCAGACCCGTCCGCTGCTGAAGACCGAGAACCCGAAGCAAACGCTGAAGGACCTGATGGACAAGCGCTATCCGGTCTATGCCGAGGCCGACGTCACAGTTCACTCCCGCAATGTCCGCAAGGAAGCCGTGATGCGCGATGTGCTGAAGGCGCTCGCCGCCGTTGATGAAGGAAAATATTCCCATGACTGAAAGCGTATCCGACAAGCGGATCGTCCGCGTCGATCTCGCCGACCGCAGCTATGACATCCTCATCGGCCCGGACCTTCTGACCAGCGCTGGCGGCGAGACGCTCGCCCGGCTCAACTGCCGCAAGGTCGCGATCGTCTCCGACGTCAATGTCGCACCGCTCTATCTCGACACGCTCGTCGAAAGCCTGCAGACCGATGGCATCGAGACCTTCGCGCTGACGCTTGCGGCCGGCGAGAAGACCAAGAGCTTCGACAATCTCACCGCCGTGGTCGATTTCATCCTAGACGCCCGGATCGAACGCGCCGATGCGGTGATCGCGCTCGGCGGCGGGGTGATCGGCGACCTCACCGGCTTTGCCGCCGCCATCGCCCGGCGCGGCGTGCGCTTCATCCAGGTCCCGACCTCGCTGCTGGCCCAGGTCGACAGTTCCGTCGGCGGCAAGACCGGCATCAATTCGCGCCACGGCAAGAACCTGATCGGCGCCTTCCACCAGCCCGATCTGGTGCTGGCCGACACCGCGACGCTCGATACGCTGAGCCCGCGCGAATTTGCCGCGGGCTATGCCGAAGTCGTCAAATACGGCCTGATCGACCAGCCGGACTTCTTCCACTGGCTGGAAAAGCACCGCGAGGCGGTGTTTGCCGGCGGCGATGCCCGGATCGAGGCGATCGCGCAAAGCTGCGCGGCCAAGGCCGCCGTCGTTGCCGCCGACGAGCGCGAGAACGGACGACGCGCGCTCCTGAACCTCGGCCACACCTTCGGCCATGCGCTGGAAAAGGCGACCGGCTACGACAGCGCCCGGCTGGTCCATGGCGAGGGGGTCGCGATTGGCATGGTGCTGGCGCACGAATTTTCCGCGCGCATGAACCTCGCAAGTCCCGACGACGCCAAACGCGTGGCCGCCCATCTGAAGGAAGCCGGCCTGCCGACATCGCTTGGCGATATTGACGGAGACCTGCCGCCGCCTGATATAATGCTGGATGCCATCGGCCAGGACAAAAAGGTGAAGGGCGGCAAGCTGACCTTCATTCTCACCCGCGGCATCGGAGAAGCCTTCATCGCAGATGATGTGCCGCCCTCCGAGGTTCTGGCGTTTCTGACGGAAAAACATCCGCAATGACCACAGGCGACATTTCGCAATTCTTTTCCGATTACGGGCTGACCATGGCGATCATTCTCGCCCTGATCATCGTGTCGGGCTTCTTCTCCGGTTCCGAGACGGCACTGACCGCCGTCTCACGCGCGCGCATGCACACGCTCGAGCAGCAGGGCGACCGCCGCGCGGGCTTCGTCAATGCCATGATCGCCCGGCGCGACCGGCTGATCGGCGCGCTTCTGATCGGCAACAACCTCGTCAATATCCTGGCCTCGTCGCTGACGACCACGCTGTTCCTGAGCATTTTCGGCGACAGCGGCGTTGCCTATGCGACGCTGATCATGACGACGCTTCTGGTGATATTCGCCGAAGTGCTGCCGAAAAGCTGGGCGATCTCGGCCACCGACCGGTTCGCGCTTGTGGTGTCGCCCTTCGTGCGGCTGTTCGTTCTGGTGGTCGGTCCGCTTTCCAGTCTCGTCAACATCGTGGTGCGCGGCATCCTGCGCATCTTCGGCGTGACGCTGACCAAGGGCACGGAAATGCTGACCGCACACGAGGAACTGCGCGGCGCGGTCGATCTGCTCCACCGCGAGGGTTCGGTGATCAAGGCCGACCGCGACCGCCTCGGCGGCGTGCTCGACCTCGGCGAGCTCGAAGTCTCCGACGTGATGATCCACCGCACCGCCATGCGCGCGGTCAATGCCGATGACGCGCCGGAGCAGGCCGTCCGGACCGTGCTCGAAAGCCCCTATACGCGGCTTCCGGTGTGGCGCGGCTCGATCGACAACATCATCGGCGTCATCCATTCGAAGGATCTTTCGCGCGCGCTCGCCGAACCGCATGCCGCGCCCTCCACGATCGACATCGTCAAGGTCTCGCAAAAGCCGTGGTTCGTGCCCGACAGTACCAATCTGAAGGACCAGCTCAACGCCTTCCTGCGCCGCAAGGTGCATATCGCGGTGGTGGTCGACGAATATGGCGAGGTGCAGGGCATCGTCACGCTGGAGGATATTCTGGAGGAAATCGTGGGCGATATCGCCGACGAGCACGATCTGGAAATCTCCGGCGTCCAGCAGGAGGCCGACGGCTCGATCGTGGTCGACGGCACGGTCCCGATCCGCGACCTCAACCGCGCGCTCGACTGGAACCTGCCCGACGAGGAAGCGACCACGATCGCCGGTCTCGTCATCCACGAAAGCCAGACGATCCCCGAAGAGCGCCAGTCCTTCACCTTCTACGGCAAGCGCTTCATCGTGATGAAACGCGAGAAGAACCGCATCACCAAACTCCGCATCCGCCCGCTTGGCGCGGCGGCTACGGCAACGCCGCCGGCGGAGTGATGGGGCGAACGGGCATTGGGTGTGGGACTTTCTGAGCCTCGCTGAATGACAGAATAATGAGGCATCAACCTCACGCAAAACCTCCCCGTTCCCAATCTCCCCCCTTGAGGGGGAGATGTCGCGAAAGCGACAGAGAGGGGTATCGGGCATAAGCCCCAGACGCCGTGCTCTCGGATAGGGTTCACCCCTCTCTGCCCCTGTCGGGGCATCTCTCCCTCAAGGGGAGAGATTGTGGGCTGCATGGCTCTTCGCACGACAATCCCAACCATCGCGGCAACCGTAAGCAACCATACACAAACAGCAAAAGGCCGGCATCGCTGCCGGCCCTTTCGATTTCCGTTGTGCCCTGAAAATCAGAGCGTGCGGGTGACGTGCTCGACGCGGAAGGCTTCGATGACGTCGCCGGCGCGGATGTCTTCGTAGTTCTCGAAGGCCATGCCGCATTCCTGGCCGACCGGCACTTCGGAGACTTCGTCCTTGAACCGCTTCAGCGTCTTCAGCTTGCCCTCGTGGATGACCACGTTGTCGCGGACAAGGCGCACGCCGGCGCCGCGTTCCATGCGGCCTTCGGTGACGCGGCAACCCGCGACCTTGCCGACCTTCGAAATGTTGAACACTTCGAGGATCTCCGCATTGCCGAGGAAGGTCTCGCGCCGTTCCGGCGACAGAAGGCCCGACATCGCCGACTTCACGTCATCCACCAGATCGTAGATGATGTTGTAGTAGCGGATCTCGATGCCTTCCTGCTCGGACACCTTGCGGGCCTGGGCATTGGCGCGGACATTGAAGCCGATGATCGCCGCATTGGAGGCTTCGGCAAGCGAAATGTCCGACTCGGTAATCCCGCCGACCGCCGCGTGGACGATCCGGGCCCGCACTTCGTCGGTCCCGAGCTTCTCGAGCGCTGCCGAAATCGCTTCGACCGAGCCCTGCACGTCGCCCTTGATCAGGAGCGGGAACTCCTTGAGGCCGGTATCCTGCAACTGGCTCATCATCTGCTCGAGCGAGCCGCGCGAACCCGACTGGCGGGCCGCCGCCTTGTCGCGGGCAAGCCGCTGGCGGTATTCGGAAACCTCGCGGGCCTTGCCCTCGTTTTCGACGACGGCAAAACGATCGCCGGCAGCGGGCGTGCCGCTGAGACCAAGGATCTCGACCGGCATGGACGGTCCGGCTTCCTTCACATGCTCGCCGCGATCGTTGACGAGCGCGCGCACGCGTCCCCACTGATCACCGGCAACCACGATCTGGCCGGGCTTCAGCGTGCCCTTCTGCACCAGAACGGTCGCGACCGAACCACGGCCACGGTCAAGCTGGGCCTCGATCACGACGCCTTCGGCGGTGCGATCGGCATTGGCCTTGAGGTCGAGAAGTTCGGCCTGAAGCAGGATCGCTTCCAGCAGCTTGTCGAGGTTCTTGCCGGTCTTGGCGGAGACTTCGACTTCCAGCGTTTCACCGCCCATGGTTTCAACGAACACTTCGTGCTGAAGCAGTTCGGTGCGCACCTTCTGGGCGTCGGCGGCGGGTTTGTCGATCTTGTTGATGGCAACAATGATCGGCACGCCGGCGGCCTTGGCGTGATTGATCGATTCGATAGTCTGCGGCATGACGCTGTCGTCCGCCGCCACCACCAGAATGGCGATGTCGGTCACTTCCGCACCGCGGGCGCGCATCGCCGTAAAGGCGGCGTGGCCGGGCGTGTCGATGAAGGTGATCTTCTGACCGTCCTGCTCGACCTGATAGGCGCCGATATGCTGGGTGATCCCGCCGGCTTCGCCGGAGACCACGTTGGCGTGGCGGATGGCATCAAGCAGCGAGGTCTTACCGTGGTCGACGTGGCCCATGATGGTGACCACCGGCGCGCGCGGCTCCAGATCGCCCTCGTCATCCTTGACGTCGAAAATGCCCTCTTCCACGTCCGATTCGGCAACGCGCTTGACGGTGTGGCCGAATTCGGTGGCAATCAGCTCGGCGAGATCGGCATCGATCACGTCGCCGGGCTTCATCATCTGCCCTTCCTTCATCAGGTACTTGATCACATCGACCGAACGTTCGGACATGCGCTGCGACAGTTCCTGAATGGTGATGGTTTCCGGCAGCACGACCTCGCGCAGAACCTTTTCACGCGGCTCCTGCGAATGGGCGCGACGCATCTTTTCCTGGCGGCGGCGCATGGCCGAAAGCGAACGGCCGCGCTGGCTGCCGCCCTCGTCGTCGCCGGTAACCGCGGTCACGGTCAGCTTGCCGCGACGACGCTCGCCGGTGCCCTTCGGGCGCGATGCGGGCTTCGGCGCGGTATCGGGGCGCAGCGCCTTGCCGCGCGCCGGTCCGCCCTCGCTCTCGCCTTCGCGGCGCGGCTTGCGGCCGCGGGCTGCGTCATCATCATCTTCAGTCGTGCGCGCGGCAGGGCGCGGACGCTGCGCGGTCCGGCTCGGTTTGGCGTCTTCACCCGGCGGCAGATCGGGCACAACCGGCGCTTCGGCCTCGGCCGGCGTCTCTTCGACGGCGGGCGCGGGCTCCGCGGCGCGGGCCTTGGCCTCTTCCGCCTCGCGCTTGGCCTTTTCCTCGGCTTCGCGCTTTGCCTTTTCCTCGGCGATGCGGGCCTCTTCGGCTTCGCGCTTGCGGCGTTCGGCGTCCTCGGCCTCGCGCTGCTGCGCCATTACCAGCGCGCGGCGGCGGGCGTCCATCTCGCCCTGGGAGAGATCGTGCAGCACATTGCCGCGCTGGCGGTTCTGGCCGCCACGGTCAGCATTACCGCGATCCGGCTGGCCGCCGCGCTGGCGGTTCTGCGCGCCCGGCCGCGAGGGCTGGCCCTTGGGCTGGTGCGTCGGCCGGTCATCATTGCGGCGGGTTTCGCCCTGGCGCGGCTGGGGGCTCTGAGAAGCCGGCGCGCGCGAGGCTGATGCTGAAGTGTCTTCGCCGGGCTTGTGGATCCGGCGTTTGCGTGTTTCCACCACGACCGCCTTGCTGCGACCGCGGCCCATATCCTGGCGCACGGTGCCCTGGCTCACACCCGACGGCTTCAGCTTGAGCGTCTTCTTGCCTTCATTGTCGAGTGTCTTGTCGTCTTTACTGTCCGTCATTCGGTTCCCGTTCCTTGGCGCGGGAACCGTCTCCGATCGGAGACAGTATGCCCGCCCTAAAAATTCATATTCTGGCGTCCGGCCAACTTCCGTGACGTCGTCATGTGTTCGTCATCGCGGCTTTTCCTTCGGTTCCGGCATCTGCGCGGTACCTTTGAAGTATCATTGCGCGCTTCACTACACCCTCACCGGCCTTTCCCGCAAGCACTGCGGCGTGTTTAAACGCATTCTCATGCAAAAGAGGGCCGATTTCCGCCGCATTGAAGGGTCTGAGCGCCGGAACCGGCGCATCCGACTCGCTTAGATGCATGAAGGCCGTGCGGGCCTGATCGAGCTTGCGAACGCCATCCGGCGCTGCATCGGCGGAATGAAACACGGCAATCGCCGCGCCGCTTCTGATCGCAAGATCGACCTTGGCGGAGCCCGTCACGAATTCCCCCGCCTTGATCGCCATGTTGATCATACCCGCCAACTGGCGCGCCATCAACATGTCAACCATCGCGCCGAGATCCTCGGCGGCCTGAACCTTCTGTTTCAGCGCCCGGGAAAACAGGCCCTTGGCTGCCGCCTTGTCGACGGCCCAGCGTTCCGCGACCACCCAGCAGCCGCGGCCGGGCAGCTCGCGCTTCAGGTCCGGCACGACCTGACCATCGGGACCGGCGACAAACCGGATGAGCTCATCCGGATCGCCGGCCTTGCGGGTCACGATGCAGGTGCGCTCGCTCATCGCCTCAGCCTCGACCGCTTTGCGGGGCGAGGTCACGACTTCGAGAATACGCCGCTCAGATCGTCATCCGCCGGCTCCTCGGCGCCCTCGCCCTCGACTTCCTCTTCTTCCGGAAGGTCGGCGGCAAGGTCTTCCTCGGTGATCCAGCCTGCGGCGAGACGCGCCTGCATGATCATGTTTTCCGCCTCGACACGCGACAGCGCAAAGGCAGAGAGCGTGCCATCGAAACGTTTGGTCTGGCCGTTCTGACGTTCGGTCCAGCCGATCAGATCGTCGGCGGCGCAGCCTGCGAAGTCTTCCATCGTCTTGATGTCGTCCTCGCCGAGCGCCACCATCATCGCCAGCGTCATGCCGTCGATCTGGCGCAGGTCGTCGGAAACGCCGAGTTCGCGACGCTTCTCGTCAAGCTCGGCCTCAAGGCGTTCCAGATGCTCGCGGGCGCGCATCTGGATTTCTTGGGCGGTCTCCTCGTCGAAGCCCTCGATCGAGGAAATCTCGTCGAGATCGACATAGGCAAGCTCCTCGATGGCCGCGAAGCCTTCCGAGGCCAGCACCTGACCGACCATCTCGTCGACGTCGAGGGCATCCATGAACAGCTGCGAACGTTCGTTGAATTCCTTCTGACGGCGCTCCGATTCCTCGTTCTCCGTCATGATGTCGATATCCCAGCCGGTAAGCTGCGAGGCGAGACGGACATTCTGGCCGCGACGGCCGATCGCCAGCGACAGCTGGTCGTCCGGCACCACGACGTCGATACGCTCGGCATCTTCGTCCAGCACCACCTTGGCGACTTCCGCCGGCTGCAGCGCGTTGACGATGAAGGAGGCGGGATCTTCCGACCACGGAATGATGTCGATCTTCTCGCCCTGAAGCTCGCCGACAACGGCCTGGACGCGGCTGCCGCGCATGCCGACGCAGGCGCCGACCGGGTCGATCGACGAATCGGACGAGATCACCGCGATCTTGGCGCGCGAGCCCGGATCGCGGGCAACCGACTTGATGGTGATGATGCCGTCGTAGATTTCCGGCACTTCCATGGCAAACAGCTTGACCATGAACTGCGGATGGGTGCGCGACAGGAAAATCTGCGGGCCGCGCTGCTCGCGGCGCACGTCGTAGACATAGGCGCGAATGCGGTCGCCATAGCGCGGCACTTCGCGCGGGATCATTTCGTCGCGACGGATAATCGCCTCGCCGCGGCCGAGATCGACGATGACATTGCCGTATTCGACGCGCTTGACCGTGCCGTTGACGATCTCGCCGATGCGATCCTTGTATTCGTCGAACTGACGGTCACGCTCGGCCTCGCGCACCTTCTGGACGATGACCTGCTTGGCCGACTGGGCGGCGATGCGACCGAAATCCATCGGCGGCAGCGGATCGGCGATGAAATCGCCAAGCTTGGCTTCCGGGTTGCGGTCAAGCGCCAGCGCCAGCGGGATCTGGGTGCTGTAGTCTTCGGCTTCCTCGACCACTTCAAGCAAACGCTGCAGGTGGATTTCGCCGGTCTTTGGATTGATGTCGGCGCGGATATTGGTTTCTGATCCGTACCGCGACTTGGCCGCCTTCTGAATGGCGTCAGCCATGGCGGTCAGCACGATCTCGCGATCGATCGATTTTTCCCGCGCCACCGCGTCGGCGATCTGCAACAGCTCCAGCCGGTTCGCACTTACTGCCATGTTCCTGTCTCCATTCTTGTCTGCGAGCCTCAAGGCTTCGCGAAATTATCGTCACGCCCGCGCGTTCGAAGCAGCGGTCAGGCGGTTCAATTCTCTTCGGTGTCGTCGACGCCGTTATCTTCGTCGTTCTCGTTGGCGGCCTTTTCCTTGGCCAGCTTGTCGGCCTTCAGCGCATCGCGGATCAGGTCGTCCGTCAGGATCAGCTTGGCATCGGAAAGCGCCGAAAACGGGATCGTAACCTCGCTCGGCTCGCCATAGGCGACGCCGTCGCGCAAAAGCGTGAAGCCATCATTGTCGGCCTCGACGATCCGGCCGCGAAACCGCTTGCGCTCGCCGATAAGCACCGAGGTCTCGCATTTCAGCAAGTGACCCTTCCAGCGATAGAAATCGGACTTGCGCACCATCGGCCGGTCGATGCCCGGAGAGGAGATTTCCAGGTGATAGGCGCGGTCGATCGGGTCTTCGACGTCGAGCACCGGCGAGACCGCCTTGGACACTTCCTCGCAGTCCTCGACCGTCATCGTGCCGTCGAATCGCTCGGCCATGATCTGCAGCGTCAGCCCGTTCTGGCCGGAAAGATTGACCCGTACCAGCTTGAAACCGATATCCTCCAGAACGGGTTCCAGCATGTCGGCAATCCGCTTCTCGACGCCGGTTTCGATAATCAGCCGTTCTTCTCTCACCTTGTCAGCCATGTTCCTCAAATCTGTCCCATCAGGCTCCCGGCGCCTGGCGGCCGCGCCAAACAAAAAAGAGCGGGTCCGTGCGGCCCCACTCTTCATCTGACGATCAAGAATTTGAGCCCTAGATAATCCCTTGAAGGGAAAATTGCAAGTTTAATAGCGTTCGAGCCCTGGAACCCGTCACAGGGGATATAGGCAACCGCCTGATTTCGGTCCTATACTTGTGGTTCGGGAGAAGCCGGATCGATCCCCGTATCGCATCCGCCGCGCCCGTGCTCACACAACAACGTGCGCAAACAACAAAATGCCGGAGGAACGATACCAAATGAACAAGGCGACACCCTCGCTTTTCGCCCCGTTTGCGCATACCACCTTCCGCAATATCTGGTTTGCCTCGATCGCCTCCAATCTCGGCACCAATATCCAGAGCGTCGGCGCCGCCTGGATGATGACCTCGATTTCGAATTCCGAAAGCATGGTGGCGCTGGTTCAGGCCTCGACCACGCTGCCGGTGATGCTGTTTGCGCTCGTCGCCGGCGCGGTTGCCGACAGTTACAATCGCCGGCGGGTTATACTCGCCGCGCAGGGCTTCATGTTCGTCGTCTCCCTGGCGCTGGCGCTTGCGGCGGTTGCCGGCGTGATTACGCCGTGGATGCTGCTCGCCTTCACCTTTCTCATCGGCAGCGGCAATGCGCTCAACAATCCGTCCTGGCAGGCCGCCGTCGGCGATATGGTGCCGCGTGCCGATGTGCCCGGCGCGGTCACGCTCAATTCCGTGGGTTTCAACATTACCCGCAGCGTCGGTCCGGCCGTCGGCGGCACCATCGTCGCCATCGGTGGAGCGGCAGCGGCCTTCATCGTCAACGCGCTGAGCTATCTCGGCCTGCTGACGGTGATCTTTCGCTGGAAGTTCACACCGCCGGAAACCGCGCTGCCGCGCGAGAAGATGACCACCGCCATCGGCGCCGGACTACGCTATGTCCTGATGTCGCCCAACATCCTCAAGGTGTTGCTACGCGCCTTCCTGTTCGGCCTGGCCACGGTTGCCGCCCTGGCACTGCTGCCGCTGGTGGCGCGCGACGTGATCGCCGGCGGACCGCAGACCTTTGGCATCATGCTCGGCGCCTTCGGCATCGGCGCGATCGGCGGGGCCTTCGCCAATGCCAGGATCAGAGCCGCATTGTCCAACGAGGCGATCATCCGCGCCGCCTTCCTGCTGTTTGGCGCAAGCGCGGTGGTCATGTCGCTTTCGACCTCGCTGATCATTGACTGTCTTGCGCTTTTCGCAGCCGGCGCTTGCTGGGTGATGGCGCTTTCGCTGTTCAACACGGTGGTGCAGCTCACGACGCCGCGCTGGGTCGTCGGCCGGGCCCTGTCGCTTTACCAGACGGCTGCCTTCGGCGGCATGGCGAGCGGAAGCTGGCTGTGGGGCTTTGTCGCCGAAAATCTCACCATCACCCACGCCTTCCTGGCCGCGGCGGGCGTTGCGGCCTTCGGCGCGGCAGTCGGCTTCGTGTTCAAGATGCCGGCCTTCGAAAGCCTGAACCTCGATCCGCTCAACCGGTTCCGCACGCCGGAGCCCGCCCTTGGCCTCGTCGCTCGTTCCGGCCCGATCGTGGTCGAGACCCGGTTCGTGATCGCGGCTGAAGATACCCAGGAATTCCTGCGACTGATGGTCGAGCGCCGCCGCATCCGGCTGCGCGACGGCGCGCGCAAATGGGCGCTGATGCGCGATATCGAGGAGCCCGACGTCTGGTTCGAGACCTATCACGCGCCCACCTGGGTCGATTACGTGCGCCACAACCAGCGCCGCACCCAGGCCGATGCCGACAATTTCGACCGGCTGCGCGAACTGCACCAGGAAGACGGCATGCCGCGCGTCAGGCGCATGATCGAACGCCAGGCCATCCCACCCCGCGACACGATCTTCAACCGCCCCCACGACGTGCACCACCACCATCATTGATGGTGGGGTGTGGGTCGCCTTAACCACCGGCTTCGTTGCGTTGGTGTGGTTTGGAGACCTCGCAGCCCACAATCTCCCCCCTTGAGGGGGAGATGCCCCGACAGGGGCAGAGAGGGGTGAACCCTATCGGCAAATTCGGGGCTTGCGGCTTTCAGGGCTTGCGCCCTTTACTCCTCTCTGTCGCTTTCGCGACATCTCCCCCTCAAGGGGGGAGATTGATTGGGGGCTATGCGGCCACTGCTTCAAGCAATATCTGCTTCAGCACAAATCCCGGCAGCCCTGAAACTACCGCAGCAACTCGTTCTTCAGCGCAGGCGTCGGCCAGCAGGTCTGGTTGACGCGGTTTCTCGCCTGCCAGTCGCCGATCGAGCGGCGGGTCTTGAAGCCGACGAGGCCGTCGGCGCCGCCGACGTCGTAGCCCATGCCCTCGAGCTTGCGCTGCATGGCGGCGACGTCGGAGCGCAACAGCGTGCCGGTGCGCTGCCAGGGCTGGGCGAAGGCGCCCATACCATACTGGATGCGGTCGGCGAGATTGCCGACGAACAGGGCGTAAAGGTCGGAATTATTGTATTCCTTGAGCACGTAAAAATTCGGCGTCACGATGAATTCCGGCCCGTAGCGGCCCTGCGGGACCAGCATCATGCCGGGCTTGCGCAGTTCGTCTGCGGGAAAGGCCTTGCCATTGACGCGGGTGATGCCCTGCTTGGTCCATTGGGAAATCGCCCGCGCATTGTCGGGCCCTTCCTGGGCACAGGAGACGTTATCCGGGATCACCGCCTCATAGCCCCAGTCGCGTCCGCGCTCCCAGCCGTCGCTTGCCAGATGCTTGGCGATGGTGGCGAGCGAATCGGGCACCGAATCCCAGACGTCGATGACGCCGTCACCGTCAAAATCGACGGCGTAGTTCATGAAATTGGACGGCATGAGCTGCGGCTGGCCGAAGGCGCCGGCCCACGACGCCTTGCGCTTGTCCAGTGGTGCTGCCCCGCTCTGGATGATCTGCAGCGCGGCGATGAATTCGCGCTGGAACATCTGCTGGCGCGATCCGCTCATGAACGCCTTGGTGCCGAGCACCTGGAGAATGTCGTATTTTTCCTCCGCCGCGCCATAGCCCATCTCGCGGCCCCATATGGCGAGCACGATCCGGCCCGGCACGCCATAGCGAGCTTCGATCCGGTCCAGCACCGGCTTGTACTGGTTGTAGAGCTGGCGTCCCTTGACGGCGAGATAGTTGAGGTTGTTCTCGCTGAAATAGGGGCCGGGCTCGGAGAATTCCGGCTGGGTCTGTTTGCGCTGCGCCGGCGGTTTGGTGCCGGGCGGCACCAGATCCGGCAGCGACCAGTTGATCGAAAGCCCCTGCGTCACCCGGTCATAGACCGATGCTGACACCCCGGACCGCAGCGCCGCCTGCCGCATATCGGTCGCCAGCCATTGCGAGAACTGGCGATCGACGGTTCCCCTGTCATAGGCGTTGGCGACGGTGGAGAACCCCGCGCCGGCAAGGAAGGCGAGCGCGATCGCAAACAGGGCGCAGAGGATGCGTACGGCCATAAACGGGCGTGATCTGGTCATTCCGGCTTCTCCTTTTCGCGCGGATTCTCGGGCATCAGGGTTACCGAATGATAAATCAATTATGGCCGCTTCAGGGCATTATCAGGGCGTTTATGACCCTCAGGCCCGTCCCGCCTCGACATCGGCGCCGAAATCATTGGTCTGTTCCTGGCCCGGCTTGATGAACCAGTAGATCAGCACCAGAACCCCGATCACGGTAATCCCGATCAGCTGCCACCAGCCGCTGCGATTGACGTCGTGAAGACGGCGCGCGCCGATGGCGATGGCGGGAATAAAGGTCGCGAGGTTCCACAGACCCTGCAGATACCCCATCTTCCCGAACAGGAGTGAATCGACGCCGCCGAGAACCGCGCTGATGATGATCGTCCACAGGATCCAGAACCAGAAGGCCCCGCGCGACGAACGGCCGCTGAAAAGCGCATAATTCTTGAAGGCGAGTTGCAAGGCCTCGACGAAACCGACTTCGCGGTGTTCGCGGCCGACAATTGAGTTTGATGATTCCGACATGATTGTCCCCTGTTGTCCCAGTGTCAGACTACGCCCGGTGCGCAGGGAGTGCAATAACAGCCACCATCTTCCCACCCTACGTTCTTTCCAAGCCCGCTGTCTTGCGGTAGTACACGTCTGGCCGCCGCCAGACGCCGGGGCTTGTTTTCAGCACCGCTTGTTTCTTTCATTCATTCGAGATCGGATGACACTCAATGACCATCGGTTGGATTGAAGCCGCCTTTCTGGGCCTGTTGCAGGGACTGACGGAGTTTCTTCCGATCTCCTCCAGCGCGCATCTGCGTATCGCCGGCGCATTCCTGCCTTCAGGGGCCGATCCGGGCGCAGCCTTCACCGCCATCACCCAGATCGGCACCGAACTCGCCGTGCTGGTCTATTTCTGGTCCGATATCATGCGGATCGCCAAGGCCTGGCTCGGCCATAATCTGCGGCTCGGCAGCGGTTATGACAAGGCCGATATCCGTATGGGCTGGCTGATTATCATCGGCTCGCTGCCGATCGTCATCCTCGGCCTTCTGTTCAAGGACGAGATCGAGACCTCGCTGCGCAATCTCTACATCACCGCCGCGATGCTGATCATCTTCGGCATCATCATGGGCATTGCCGACCGGATCGGCGCGAAGCGCATCCGGCTGGAAAGCCTGACATGGCGCGACGGCATTCTCTACGGCTTCGCCCAGGCTATGGCGCTGATACCGGGCGTCTCGCGCTCCGGCGGCACGATCAGCGCCGGGCTGCTGCTCGGCTACACCCGCGAGGCGGCGGCGCGCTATTCCTTCCTGCTGGCCGTTCCGGCCGTGTTCGGCTCGGGCTTCTACCAGCTCTTCAAGAGCATCGGCGAGGACAACCCGGTCGGCTGGGGGGCAACGGCGCTTGCCACCGCGATCGCCTTCTTCGTCGGTTATGCCGTGATCGTCTTCTTCCTGCGGCTGGTCTCGACCCGCAGCTACATGCCGTTCGTCTACTACCGGGTGGCGCTCGGCGCAGGCCTTCTGGTCCTGCTCGCGCTCGGCGTGATCAGTCCCGTCGGCTGACGGTCACCCATCATTAATCCTTCGGTGGTTAGATGGGCGGCAAAACAATCACATGATCGGGTCGTCTCACGGCTTTACGACGGGCGCCGATCCATGACCTACGCGACGGAAGCCAGATGTCTACGCTCTATCACCACCCGATGTCCGCCGCCTCACGCTTCATTCGCCTGGTGATCGGCGAATATGCCTTCGAGGTCGACATGATCGAGGAGCGGCCGTGGGAAAAACGCAAGGCCTTCCTGACGGCCAACCCGGCCGGCACGCTGCCGGTCTATGTCGATGACAATATGCGCGCGCTTTGTGGCCCGTTCGTGATCGCCGAGTTCATGGACGAGACCCATGGCGTACTCCAGCGCGAACGCCGGCTTCTGGCGGAAGAACCGTTCCAGCGCGCCGAAATCCGCCGGCTCACCGAATGGTTCCTGCTGAAGCTCGAACAGGATGTCACCCATCCGCTGTGCCGCGAGCGCGTCTACAAGCTGCAGATGAGCAGCGAATATGGCGGCGGCGCGCCTGATTCGCGGGTGCTGCGCGCCGCCCGCGCGAATATCCGCCAGCACATGAAATATGTCGCCTGGCTGGCCGGCAGCCGGGGATGGCTGGCGGGCAAGCGGATGAGCTATGCCGACCTTGCCGCCGGCGGCGCGATCTCCGCGCTCGATTATCTCGGCGAGATCAACTGGGACGAGACGCCCGCCGCCAAGGAATGGTACCAGCGGCTGAAATCCCGCCCCGCCTTCCGGGCGCTGCTCGCCGATCGGGTGCGCGGCGTGGTGCCGGTTTCTCACTACGCCGATCTGGATTTTTAGGCCGGAACACGCCACCTTTGGGGAAGCATCGTCCAAGGGGCGATCAACGTGAATGGCGGTGGCATGGATGAGCGTACCGAAAAGCTGAAACACTTCCTGCGCGCGGAGGCCCTCTCGCAAGGCTTTTCCGCCTGCCGGATCGCGCGCGCCGAAGACATGCCGGAGGCCGCTCAAGCGCTCGCCGAGGGGATCGCCAAGGGCCATTACGGCGAGATGGCCTGGATGGCGGAAACCTTCGAGCGCCGGTCCTCGCCGCTGAAGCTCTGGCCCGAAGCCCGCTCCGTCATCATGCTGGCGATGAATTACGGGCCGGAAGACGATCCGCGACCGCTTCTGAAGCAGAAGGACCGTGCCAATATCTCGGTCTATGCCCGAAACCGCGACTACCACGACGTCATCAAGGGTAAGCTGAAGCAGATCGCCGGCCGGTTCGCCGCCCGTTCGGGGGCCAACGTCAAGGTGTTTGTCGATACCGCGCCGGTGATGGAAAAGCCGCTTGCCGAAAAGGCCGGCATCGGCTGGCAGGGCAAGCACACCAATCTGGTGAGCCGGCAATTCGGCTCATGGCTGTTCCTGGGCTCGATCTTCACCACCGAGGAACTCGCGCCCGATACTGCCGAGCGCGACCATTGCGGCTCCTGCCGCGCCTGTCTCGACGTCTGCCCGACAAATGCCTTTCCCGCACCCTACCGGCTCGATGCGCGGCGCTGCATTTCCTACCTCACCATCGAGCATCATGGCGTCATTCCGCTGGAATTTCGCGAGGCGATGGGCAACCGCATCTATGGCTGCGACGACTGTCTCGCCGCCTGCCCCTGGAACAAGTTCGCCGAACAATCCTCGGAGATGAAGCTGATCGCGCGCGACGATCTGAAGGCCCCGCGCCTTTCCGAGTTTCTCGGCTTCGACGACGCCGCCTTCCGCGCCTTCTTCACCGGCTCGCCCATCAAGCGGATCGGCCGCGACCGCTTTGTCCGCAACTGTCTGATCGCGGCGGGCAATAGCGGCGACGCCACGCTCGTTCCGCTCTGCCGCCGCCTGATCGACGATGACAGCGCGGCAGTGCGGGCGATGGCTGTCTGGGCGCTGGCGCGGCTTATGCCCGCGGAAGAATTTGCGGCATTGGCAAGAACGCGCTTACATGAGAGTGATGAATCCGTCCGCCACGAATGGCAACGCGAGGAGGAAACGCTATGCATCTGATGATTTTCGGCGCCGGCTATTCCGGCAAGGCGATCGCCACAGCGCTTGCTCCCTCCGCAAGCCAGGTCGCCGGCACCACCCGCAGCGCGGAGAAGGCGGCCAGCCTCGGCCATTGCGGCATGGAGGCTTTCGTCTTTGACGGCGAGACCATCGATCCCGCGCTCGGCCACAAGCTTTCCTGCGTCACCCATCTGGTGCAATCGATCCCGCCGGGCCCCGAGGGCGATAGCCTGCTGAACATCGCCAGCAACACGGCCCACAACGAACTGCCGGACCTGCAATGGCTCTGCTATCTCTCGACCGTCGGCGTCTATGGCGATCATGACGGCGCATGGGTGGACGAGACCTCCGAATGCCGGCCGACTTCTGAACGCTCGAAACAGCGTCTGGCCGCCGAACAGCAATGGCTGGAGACCGGCGCGAAACACGGGCTTCCGGTCGCCATTCTCCGGCTTTCCGGCATTTACGGCCCCGGCCGCAACCCGTTCCGCAAGCTGATGGATGGCACGGCGCAACGGGTGATCAAGAAGGGGCAGGTCTTCAACCGCATCCGGGTGGAGGATATCGCCTATGCGGTGGCCTTTCTGGCCGAGCGCGAGATCGGCGGCATCTTCAACGTCACCGACGACGAACCGGCTCCGCCGCAGGACGTGATCACCGAAGCGGCCCGGCTGATGGGCATCGAGCCGCCGCCGGAAATTCCCTTCGAGAAGGCCGACATGACGCCGATGGCAAGGTCCTTCTGGGGCGAGAACAAGCGGGTGAGCAACGCCAAGCTGCGCAAGCTCGGCTACGAGTTCGAGTTTCCGAACTACCGGCAATCGCTGAAGCAATTGTGGGATATGCGGGCGTATTGAGGCCGCCCGCGCCGTCTACATCCCGACAGCATACTGCTCCCATGCCCCTCCCGGCGCGGTTGCTGCCGCAAGCGCTGCGAGGTTCTGCTGCGCCTCTTCGGCCGAAACGCCGGCGGTGACAACGCGCTGGGCCTCTTCCTGCTTGCCCTGAAGCGCCAGAACGAGGCCGAGATTGACCCGGACATCCGACCCGGCATCGCGTTGGTTTACCGCTTCCCGCAGGTAGTTTTCCGCCGTCGGCAGGTCGTGCGTCAGCACATAGGAGGTCGCCATCGCCGACAGCACGTCGGGATTGTTCGGCGACAGGCTGAGCGCCTTGCGATAGCGCATCCGCGCTTCCATCGGCTGGCCCATCTGGTCGAGGATCGTGCCCTCCTCGTTATAGACCCGCCAGTCATTGGGGCTGAGCGCGGCCGCCTGCCGGACGGTTCTGAGCGCATCCGGATAATAGCCGAGTGCGGCCTGGGACCTGGCGTAGAAAAGCTGCGCCTCGCCGGAACCGGGGTTGAGAGCGGCCACCTGTCGCATCACCTCATTGGCCTTTTTGTAATCGCCGGTCGCCTTTAGATATTCCGAATACTCGATACCGCTGTTCAGCCGGCCGGGACGGGCAAGATAGGCGCTTTCCAGCCGGTAGCTCACCTGCGCCTGCTGCGACAGCGAAAGTCCGGCGAAATCTTCCGCCATGCGGTAGCCGGAAGTGTTGATGCCGCCGCCGCGCACGCTGGCACAACCCGACAGGGCAACAAGGCCGGCGGCGAGCACAATCGCCGCGCGCGATGCATGGCCGGTGGGATTGTTCGTTTTCATGCAATCTCCGTCTGTTCTCAGCGCCTCGATCGGCGTATGGAATCACCGTCCACCGCCTTTGGTTACTTTACAGAAAGTTTTTTCGCGCGAAAGTACGCGGGAAAACCAGTTCCGAGCAAAGTTACATGTCGCATTTCCAGTTTATCGCCCGCCCGCTCCCCTTCTGTCCCGCCGACGCGCCCGCCCGGCCGCTCTACGCACTCGCCCAGGGCGAGACGGACAGGTTGCCGGAAAGCGTCCACGCCTTTGCGAGCGCCGCCGGCTTTTCGGGAAACGAGGGAGAGTTCCTGCTGGTTCCCGGCGGAGATGGCGGCCTTGGCGCGGCGCTGTTCGGCCTCGGCGGTGGCGCAAACCCCTTCGTTTTCGGCCGTCTGACGAAACTGCTGCCGGCCGGCGACTGGCGTCTGGCGCAGTATGGCGGCGATGCCGCGCTTGCGCTGACCGGCTTTGCGGCCGGTTCCTACCGCTTCGAGCGCTATGTGAAGCCCGCAGCCAAGGTCGTGCGGCTGGCGATCCCCGACGGCGTTGACGCTGCGGAAATCGAGCGTGCATGGGCGGCGATCTGTCTTGCCCGCGACCTCGTCAACACGCCCGCCAACGACATGCAGCCCGACCATCTGGAAGAGGTGTTGTCCGGGCTTGCCCGCCATTATGACGCCAGCTTCAACGCGATCCGCGGCGACGATCTGCTCACCGCCGGCTTTCCGCTGGTCCACGCCGTCGGCCGCGCCGGCGAAAAGGCACCGCGGCTGATGGAAATGCGCTGGGGCCGCAACGGCGCGCGGGCGATCACGCTTGTCGGCAAGGGCGTCTGCTTCGACACCGGCGGGCTGGACCTCAAGACCGCCGCCGGCATGTTGATCATGAAGAAAGACATGGGCGGTGCGTCCAATGTGATGGCGCTGGCGCTGATGATCATGGATGCCGGGCTCGACGTCGATCTTCGCGTGATCATCCCGAGCGTCGAAAACGCCGTAGCCGGCAACGCCTTCCGCCCCGGCGACATCTACCGCTCGCGCAAGGGCCTGACGGTGCAGATCGACAATACCGACGCCGAAGGCCGCCTGATCCTCGCCGACGCGCTGACCTATGCGGATGAGGAACTGCCCGACCTGCTGATCGACATGGCGACGCTGACGGGGGCTGCGCGCGTCGCGCTCGGCCCGGATATCGCCCCGTTCTTCGCGACTTCCGACGCCTTCGCCGAAGCGCTTGCAGCCGAAGGCGAGCGGCTGCGCGACCCGGTCTGGCGGATGCCGCTTTTTGCCGGCTACGAGGCCAAGCTGAAGACCGGCATCGCCGACCTCACCAACGCGCCCTCGGGCGGGATGGCGGGCGCGATCACCGCCGCGCTGTTTCTCAAGCAATTCGTCGGTCGCGCCAAGGCATGGGCCCATTTTGACATCTACGCCTACGCCTTTGCCCAGGCCGACCGCGATATCGGTCCCGCCGGCGGCGAGGCCCAGGCGATCCGCGCCATTTTCGAAACCATCCGCAAGGGCTGACGCATGCAACTCGACCGCCGGCTTCACGCATTCAGGGATGATCTCGCCGATGTCCGGCTTTCCGGCATCGTCCGCGCGGCGCGGTTTTCCGATCCGATCCCGGCGCAGGTGATCGTCCCGGTTGCCTCGGTGCGGCGCGAGCCGTCACATGCGGCCGGGGTCGACACCCAGCTTTTGTTCGGCGAGACGGTCGATATATTCGAGCGCGCCAATGGCTGGCTGTGGGTGCAGTCCCGCTTCGACTGCTATGTCGGCTATCTGCCGGAGGATATGGTGGCCGAGGGCGCCCATCCGGCGGCGACCCATGTGATCTCCGTGCCCCGAACCTTCCTCTATCCCGAGCCGGACCTGAAGACCGGCCCGGTCTCCGCGCTTTCCATGGGCAGCCGAATGACCTTCGTGGACGAGGCGGAGCTTCGCGGCAGCCGTTATCTTCTGTCAGCGGACGGCACCGCCGTCTTTGCCGATCATTGCTTTCCGTTCGGCCGCCCGTTCGAGCGCGACCCGGTGAAGACGGCGCTGCGCTTTCTCGAAACGCCCTATCTCTGGGGCGGGCGCTCCGGCTTCGGGCTCGATTGCTCGGCGCTGGTGCAGATCGCGATGATGATGGCCGGGCGCACAGTGCCGCGCGATTCCGACATGCAGGAACTGATGGACGGCGACCCGGTGACCCGGCGCGGCCTCAAACGCGGCGATCTGGTGTTCTGGAAAGGCCATGTCGGACTGATGGAGGACGCCAAGACACTGATCCACGCCAATGGCGCGACCATGCGCGTGACCCGCGAAAACCTCGACCACGCCATCACCCGCATCGCCCCCTTTTACGGCAACCCGACCTCGTATCTGCGGCCGGCGAAGTAGCGGCTGAACATGGGCGAGGTTTTTACATATGGTCTCCCCGCATAGCCCCCCAATCTTCTCGCCCCGGAGGGGAGAGATGTCGCGACAGCGACAGTGAGGGGGGAGTCCATCATTACGAACGCCCTCACGAGACGAGATGCCGCACCACCCTCACTGCCCCTTGCGGGGCATCTCTCCCGCCAGCGGGAGAGAGTATTGGGAGCAAACCGCAAACGCCCCTCCGTGTGACGATGATCGCCGCGCGCTGAAACGCGCCGCTACGCCACCTTCCGAAACCGCTTCAGCCTGAGCGCATTGCTCAACACAAACACGCTCGACAGCCCCATCGCCGCCGCTGCCAGCATCGGCGACAGCAGGATGCCGGTGGCGGGATAGAGCGCGCCGGCGGCGACCGGGATCAGGACCACATTATAGGCGAAGGCCCAGAACAGGTTTTCCGCGATATTGCGCATCACCGCCCGCGACAGCGCGATGGCGTTGACCACGCCAGCGAGATCGCCGGACATCAGCACGACATCGGCCGTTTCGATGGCGATATCGGTGCCCGTGCCGATGGCGATGCCGGTATCGGCTGCGGCGAGCGCCGGCGCGTCGTTGATGCCGTCGCCGGCAAAGGCGATCGCCCCGTGCTCCGCCCGCAGCTTCTCAAGCGCCGAGACCTTGCCATCCGGCAGGACATCGGCAACCACGGTATCGATCCCGACCTCGGCTGCGATCGCCCGGCCGGTCTTTTCGTTGTCGCCGGTGATCATCGCGGTCTTCACGCCGGCCTCGTGCAGTGCCGCGATCGCGGCCTTTGCCGAGGGTTTGACCGGGTCGGCAACGCCGATGACGCCGGCGGGGCGGCCATCGACCGCGACGAACAGCAGAGAGCGCGCCTTCGCCGCCAGCCTTTCGGCCTCGTCGTCGAGGCCTTCGGTATCGACGACAAGCTTTTCCATGAACCGGCGCGCGCCGACGGCGACGAACCTGCCGCCGACCGAGGCCATGACGCCATAGCCCGGTACGGCCTCGAAATTCTCCGCCTTTTCAACGGCGAGTTTCCGTTCCCGCGCACCGGCGGCGACGGCCTCGGCGAGCGGATGCTCCGAACCCGCCTCCACCGCAGCGGCGAGCGCCAGCAGCGCATCATCCTCGAAGCCGCCGACGGTGAAGATATCGGTGACCTGCGGCCGACCCTCGGTCAGGGTTCCGGTCTTGTCGAAGGCGACGATTTTTGTATCGCGCAGGGTCTGCAGCGCCTCGCCGTTCCTGAACAACACCCCCGTTTCGGCCGCCCTGCCCGTGCCGACCATGATCGAGGTCGGCGTGGCGAGCCCCATGGCGCAGGGGCAGGCGATGATCAGCACCGCCACGGCGTTGACGAGCGCGAAGGAGAGCGCCGGGGCGGGCCCGAACACCAGCCATATGACGAAGGTCAGCGCAGCCGCCGCCAGCACCGCCGGCACGAACCACGCCGTGACCTTGTCGACCATGGCCTGCACAGGCAGTTTCGCGCCTTGCGCGGTTTCCACCATTTTCACGATGCGCGCCAGCACGGTATCGGCCCCGATGGCGGTGGCGCGGAAGGTGAAGCTTCCGGTCTTGTTGATGGTGCCGCCGGTGACGGCATCGCCCTCGGCCTTCTTCACCGGCACGGGTTCGCCGGAAATCATCGATTCGTCCACATGCGAGGCTCCCGAGACCACCGCGCCATCGACCGCGATCCGTTCTCCGGGGCGCACGACCACGATATCGCCCTGCTTCACATCGGCGATCGGGATATCGGCGGTCTCGCCCTCGCGCTCCACCCGCGCCGTCTTCGGCTGCAGGCCCATCAGATGGGTGATCGCGGCCGAGGTGCGGCCCTTGGCCTTGGCCTCCAGATAGCGGCCGAGCAGGATCAGCGTGACGATGACGGCCGCACTTTCGAAATAGACCTGCGCCGCCCCTTGCGGGAAAAGCTGCGGCACGAAGGTCGCGAGCGTCGAATAGCCCCAGGCCGCCAGCGAGCCGAGCATGACCAGCGCGTTCATATCCGGCGACAGCCGCCTGAACGACGCCGCGCCATGGCGGATGAAACGGCGGCCGGGGCCGAACACGACGATGGTCGCCAGCACGAAATAAAGAATATGGAGAGGAAAGACGCCGACCGCGTTCATCAGCGCATGGCCGAGCGAGGGAATGAGATGGGACCCCATTTCCAGCACGAACAGCGGCAGGGTGAAGATCGCTGCTGTCAGAACATCGCGCTTCAGCGCGGCTTGTTCCTTCGCCCTTATATCCGCGTGGGTCTCGGTTTCCGCCGCCGAATCCGTGATGCGGCGCGGCGTGTAACCGGCCTCCTCGACGGCGGCCATCAGAGCGGCGGTATCGGCCATGGCTTCAATGGTCGCCCGCTCGCTTGCAAGGTTCACATGCGCGGAGACGACGCCGGGCACGGCCATCAGCGCGCGTTCGACATTGCCGACGCAGGAGGCGCAGTGCATGCCCTCGATGCCAAGCTCGACGGTTTCCAGCGCCACGCCATAGCCTGCCTTTTCGATCGCCGCGACCACGTCGCCGGCGGCCTTGGGGTCATCAAGCGCGACATCGGCCGTCTCGGTGGCGAGATTGACGGAGACCGCCGAAACGCCCTCCACTCGGCCCACGACCCGCTCCACGCTGCGCACACAGGACGCGCAGGTCATGCCCGTCACCGGCAGGGTGATGTGGGTGGGCTTTTTCGCAAGCGTCTGTTCCATTGTCATTTTCCTTTGGTCTATGGCTCGCCGCTCGCTCCAAACACTCTCCCCCTTGAGGCTAGGGTTATCGCATACGGCGTAGCGGCTTGCTCCCAATACTCTCTCCCGCTTGCGGGAGAGATGCCCCGAAAGGGGCAGTGAGGGTAAAGCAGCCTCCCAGAACAGTGAGGGCGTTCGCGGTGATAGGCTCCCCCCTCACTGTCGCTGTCGCGACATCTCTCCCCTCCGGGGCGAGAAGATTGGGGGGCTATGCGAAACAGTTATCTGCGATAGCCCTGCCCTCAAGGGGGGAGATTGTTGGCTGCGGCGTTTTCGGATCAAGACAGCCCAGCCATAATCGGCTGGCTCCGCCTCAGCCCTTCACGTCGTAGCCGGCATCCTCGACGGCCTTTACCGCCTGCGCGCGCGTTGCGGGCGCAGCCATTTGAAACCTGGCTTCGTGGCTATCGAGGCTGACCGCCACGTCGGAAATGCCCGGCACGGCGGAAAGCGCCTTGGTCACGGTGGCGACGCAGCCGCCGCAGCCCATGCCTTCAATCTTCAAGGTCTCGGTCATTGCCATTCTCCTTCTGGAACCTGTTGCGACAGAGATGGGGCTTCCAGTTGCTGGAAGGTCAAGGGCGGTGCGGCGATTTTTCTTGTCACCACGCTTGAAAACGATCTCGACCTCTGTCTTTGCTTGCCGAAACAGGAGATGAAACGCCATGGACCTGCATATCTGGCTCGCCTTCGCCGCCGCATCGACCGCGCTGCTGCTGATCCCCGGACCGACAGTCCTGCTGGTGCTGAGCTACGCTTTGAGCCAGGGCCGGCGGGTGGCGCTGGCGACAGTCGCCGGCGTCGCGCTCGGCGATTTCATCGCCATGACCGCTTCGCTTGCCGGTCTCGGCGCGCTGGTGCTGGCCTCGGCGCAATTGTTCATGGTGCTGAAATGGATCGGCGCGGCCTATCTCGTCTATCTCGGCTTCAAGCTGTTTCGCAGCAAGGGCGTCGGCGATGCCGTGCCCTCAGCGTCGGAAGCCACCCTCCCGCCCCGGCATGTTTTCACCCATGCCCTGATGGTGACCGCGCTAAACCCGAAATCGATCGTGTTCTTCATCGCCTTCGTGCCGCAATTCGTGCAGCCGCAGGCGCCGCTTTTCCCGCAATTCGCCATCCTGATCGCGACCTTCGTCACGCTTGCCGCCCTCAACGCGCTCGCCTATGCGCTTGCCGCCGACAGGCTCCGGCAAAAGCTCGCCTCCCCCCCCGTCACCGCCCTTCTGCCCCGCCTCGGCGGCGGCGCGCTGATGGCCATGGGCATTGCCACGGCGACATGGCGGCGGGCGGCGTCATAAGCCGGAATGTTGACGCCTGCCCCGCGCGGCGCTATTGACTTCTTCCTCGTGGTGATTTGGCCGGCCGGCTTGCAGCCACGTTAAACAAGTCGCTAAAGGGCCGAGCGAGCGGAAGCCCCCGGCCTGCGATTTGTACGCGGCCGGTTTTCTGTTTGTATGGATGTGAACATGCCTATCAAGATTCCAGACACACTGCCCGCCTATGAAACGCTGATTGCGGAAGGCGTGCGGGTCAAGACGGAAACGGTTGCGGAGCGGCAGGATATCCGCCCGCTGCACTTCGGGCTGCTCAATCTCATGCCGAACAAGATCAAGACCGAGCTGCAGTTCGCCCGCCTGCTCGGCGCCTCGCCGTTGCAGATCGAACTTTCTCTCATTCGCGTCGGCGGCCACAAGGCCAAGAACACGCCGATCGAGCATCTGCTGTCGTTCTACAATACCTGGGACGAGGTCGCCGACCGCAAGTTCGACGGCTTCATCATCACCGGCGCGCCGGTCGAGACGCTCGCCTTCGAGGAAGTCACCTACTGGGATGAGCTGAAGGAGATCCTCGACTGGACCACCACCCATTGCCACTCGACGATGAACATCTGCTGGGGCGCGATGGCGGCGGCCTATCATTTCCACGGCGTCGCCAAGCATCTTCTCGACAAGAAGGCCTTCGGCATCTATCGCCACCAGAACCTGAAGCCGGCCTCGGTCTATCTCAACGGCTTCTCCGATGATTTCCAGGTCCCGGTGTCGCGCTGGACGGAGGTGCGGCGCGCGGAACTGGCGAAGGCTTCCGGCATGGAGATCCTGATCGATTCCGAGGAGGTCGGACCGTGCCTCGCGCATGAGGAATTCGCCAACCGGCTCTACATGTTCAACCATATCGAATATGATTCGAACTCGCTCGGCGACGAGTACCGGCGCGACGTTGCGGCCAATGTGCCGGTCGACCTGCCGCACAATTATTTCCCTGGCGACGACCCCGAGCGCACGCCGCAGAACCGCTGGCGCTCGCACGCCCATCTCTTGTTCGGCAACTGGATCAACGAGGTCTACCAGACGACCCCCTATCATCTGGAAGAAATCGGGAACGGTCGGGAGGGCGCTTGAAGCTCTCCCCTTTCCGGCGCAGTATCGCGCCGCAATGACATTTCGCGGAGAAAAACAATGAACACGCCCCAGGACTTCGGAAAAACCCGAGACGGACAGGCGGTGCAAAGGGTCACGATCTCCGGCGGCGGGTTGACCGCCAACATACTCAACTGGGGCGCGGTGGTGCAGGATTTGCGCCTGGACGGTCATCCGCACGCGCTGGTGCTGGGCTTCGAGACGTTCGAGAATTACCTCGACTATTCGCCCTATTTCGGCGCAACGCCCGGCCGCTCCTCCAACCGCATCGCCGATGGCCGCTTCACGATCGACGGCACGGAATACCAGGTTGACCGCAACGAAAACGGCATTACCAATCTCCATGGCGGCAGTGACGGCACCAGCGTCAGCCTCTGGGAATTCGAGGAGATCGGCGAGGATCGGGTGACGCTGAAGATCGTCGACCGCGACGGTCGCGGCGGCTTTCCCGGCAATTGCACGATCCGCGCCCATTTTCAGCTCAAGCCGCGCGGCGTGTTCTCGGTGGTCTACGAGACCACAACAGACAAGCCGACGATCGCCAATATCTGCAATCACAGCTACTTCAATCTCGGCAATGGCACGGACACGCTGGAACACCGGATCATGATCGCCGCCGAGCATTATCTGCCGACCGATGAGCGCCAGATCCCGACCGGCGAACTGGCGCCGGTGGCGGGCACGCCGTTCGATTTCCGCAAGCCCCAGCCGATGAAACGGGAATATCCGAACGGGCGGCAGGCGCTGTTCGACCA
The DNA here is from genome assembly GCF_053484255.1 of Martelella sp. FLE1502. Classification (NCBI taxonomy): domain Bacteria; kingdom Pseudomonadati; phylum Pseudomonadota; class Alphaproteobacteria; order Hyphomicrobiales; family Aurantimonadaceae; genus Martelella; species Martelella sp. FLE1502. The sequence goes on along the minus strand of NZ_JBAKFQ010000016.1, from coordinate 6,483 downwards.
CAATTTCTGCCTGTCATCGGAGCGCATGGAAAAGCGGCCGGTGATCAGCGTGCGTGCACCCTCTTCCGGCGTTACCATGGACGTGCTGACGACAGAGCCCGGCGTGCAGTTCTACACCGCCTTCAAGCTGGACGAGACGCCCGAAGGGCTGAGCGGCTTTCCCTACGGCCCGTTCGCCGGCTTCTGTCTGGAAACCCAGGTCTGGCCAGACGCCGTCAACCATCCGGGCTTTCCAAACGCCATCCTGCGCCCGGGCGAGACGCTTCGGCAGGAGACGGACTATGTCTTCCGCAAAAGCGAGACGAAAAAGGCCCCGGCCTAAGGGCCCAGGACTGGAATCGCGGTCGGATGTTTGTCGTTTCAAAACTGTTCTGGATGATCTTCCAGCCGCTCGCCTTCGCCTTTCTGACGACGTTGGCCTCGCTCGTCTGCCTCGCCTTTTCCTGGAGCGCGGCGGCGGCGGTCTTCGCAGCGCTTGCGACGATCACGCTCGGCATCGCCTGTTTCACGACGACCGGGGCCATGCTGATGGCGGAACTGGAAAACCGCTACCCCCGCCCGGAACTTGCGGCGGCGCCGGCGCTTGCGATCGTGCTCGGCGGCGGCATCAGCACCGGCATTTCTGCGCGGCGCGGCACCTATGTCTTCACCAGCGCGGCCGACCGCTATATCGAGACGCTCCGACTCGCGCGGCTCTATCCGGAGATGAAAATTCTGGTGACTGGCGGCGATAATTCGCTGTCGAGCAATATCCGTGGCGAAGCCGCGCCCGCCGCTCGGTTCTTTGCCGATCACGGTATTGCCGCGGACCGGCTGATCTACGAGCCGAGCGCGCGCAATACCGCGGAAAACGCCAGCCTGACGGCGGCATTGCTGGAAAGCCAGGGCTTGAAGGACGCAAGCTGCATCGTCATCACATCGGCCTATCACATGCCGCGTTCGATGGCGCTGTTTGGCCGCCAGCGCATGAAAATCACGCCGTGGCCGGCGGATTATCGCACCGATGGCAATATCCGGTTCGGCTTCAGCTTCGACAAGCCGATGATCAATGCGATGATGCTATCGACCGCACTCAGGGAATGGGCGGGATTGTTACTGCTGCGGCGCTCGTCGGGTGGTCCGTAAGCATATCAGCGGCGCTTGGGCCGCAGACGGACCACGACATCGATATGGGCGATCTCCATGCCCTCGGGCGGGGTCGGCATGCCGGTGAGTGAAATGCTGCTTGCGGGCATGTCCACGACCTGGTTTTCGCCCTCGATAAAGAAATGGTGATGATCGGAGGTATTGGTGTCGAAATAGGTCTTTGCGCCCTCGACCGCGAGCACCCGGATCATGCCGGCATTGGTGAACTGGTGCAACGTGTTGTAGACGGTCGCCAGCGAAACCGGAACGCCGGCCTCGATCGCCTCGTCATGCAGTTCCTCGACGGTCAGATGGCGATCGCCCTTGGCAAACAGCAGTTCGGCCAGCGCGACACGCTGACGCGTGGGACGCAGACCGCTTTCGCGGAGCCTTTCTTCGGAGATACGATGTCTCGCTGCCATAATTCCTACGGTGCCTGAACTGTCACAACATAAATATAGCCCGATATAACGGGGTTGAGAATCGCTTTCAATAGGGCGAGGGCTTGCAGCACTTGAAATTAAACTGCAAATACGGGCCCGAATGGCGTTTCACTCTGGTCGCAGGCGGCGGCTTCCTGTATGGCCACGGGTGGAGTGAAACGATGAAGGGTTTGCAGATTTTGGTGAAGGTGCGCCGCCGCGCATTGCTGGAAAGCGGTTACGCCCTTATCTTGAAGCAGACACGAAAACCCCTCGCTGAACGAAGGGAAGCAGAGTTTTAATGAGCACGAGACAATCGCAGTTCGACTACGAGGACATCATCAAGTGCGCCGAGGGCGAGCTTTTCGGCCCGGGCAATGCCCAATTGCCGCTTCCGCCGATGTTGATGGTCCACAGGATCACCGAGATTTCGGAGACCGGCGGCGCCCACGACAAGGGTTTCATTCGCGCCGAATATGATGTGGCCCCCGACGATTGGTACTTTGCCTGTCACTTCAAGGGCAACCCGATCATGCCGGGCTGCCTGGGCCTTGACGGCATGTGGCAGTTGACCGGCTTCTTCCTCGGCTGGCTGGGCGAGGAAGGCCGCGGCATGGCGCTCTCCACCGGCGAGGTGAAGTTCAAGGGCATGGTGCGTCCCTCCGTGAAACTTCTCGAATACGGCATCGACTTCAAGCGCGTCATGCGCGGCCGCCTGGTTCTGGGCACGGCCGATGGCTGGCTGAAGGCCGATGGCGAAACGATCTACCAGGCGAGCGACCTGCGCGTCGGCCTGTCCAAGGACAAGGCCGAGTGACGCTTCGCTTGCAAGATAAATAAAGAGGTCAACAGATATGAGACGTGTTGTCGTCACAGGGTTGGGAATCGTATCCTCGATCGGAAACGATGCGGCCGAAGTCACCGCCTCGCTGCGTGAGGCCAAATCGGGCATCACCTTTTCGCCGGACTTTGCGGAGCACGGCTTCAAGTGCAGGGTCTGGGGCAGCCCCGATATCGATACCAGCGACAAGGTCGACCGCCGCGCCATGCGGTTTCTCTCGCAGGGCGGCGCGTGGAACCACATCGCCATGAAGCAGGCGATCGCCGATGCCGGTCTGGAAGAGGCCGATTACAGCGAGAAGCCGCGCGTCGGTATCATCATGGGCTCGGGCGGTCCCTCGACCCGCACCCTGATCGATGCGGCCGACATCACTCGCAAGAACGGCTCGCCCAAGCGGATCGGCCCCTTCGCCGTGCCGAAGGCAATGTCTTCGACGGCCTCGGCGACGCTCGCCACATGGTTCAAGATCCACGGCGTCAACTACTCGATCTCCTCGGCCTGCTCGACCTCGGCGCACTGCATCGGCAATGCCGTCGAGATGATCCAGTGGGGCAAGCAGGACATGATGTTCGCCGGCGGCCACGAGGACCTCGACTGGACGATGTCCAACCTGTTCGACGCCATGGGCGCGATGTCGAGTGACTTCAACGAAAGCGATCCGACGCGGGCATCGCGCGCCTATGACGCCAACCGCGACGGCTTCGTCATTGCCGGCGGCGCCGGCGTCGTGGTTCTGGAAGAGCTGGAACACGCCAAGGCGCGCGGCGCCAAGATCTACGGCGAGGTTGTCGGCTACGGCGCGACCTCCGACGGCTACGACATGGTCGCCCCTTCCGGCGAAGGCGCGGTGCGCTGCATGAAGATGGCGATCGAAACAGTTGACGGTGAGGTCGACTACATCAACACCCACGGCACCTCGACCCCGGTCGGCGATACCCGCGAAATCGGCGCGATCAAGGAAGTCTTCGGCGACAAGCTGCCGAAAATCCAGTCGACGAAATCACTGACGGGTCATTCGCTCGGCGCGGCCGGCGCGCAGGAGGCGATCTACAGCCTGCTGATGATGCAGGAAGGCTTCATTGGCGAGAGCGCCCATATCGAAGAACTCGATCCCGAGTTCGAAGGCGTTCCGATCGTGCGCGAGCGCATCGACAATGCCAAGATCGACACTGTTCTTTCAAACTCGTTCGGCTTTGGCGGCACGAACGCTACGCTGGTCTTCCAGCGCTACAATGGATAATGCGCAAATGACCGGACTTATGAAAGGCAAACGCGGCCTGATTATGGGCGTTGCCAACAATCATTCGATTGCCTGGGGCATCGCCAAGGCGGTTCACGCCGAGGGCGCGGAGCTTGCCTTCACCTATCAGGGCGAGGCGCTCGGCCGACGGGTTCATCCGCTGGCGGCAGAGGTCGGCTCCGACTTCGTGGTCCCCTGCGACGTCGAAGACATCGCCAGCGTCGATTCGGTGTTTGCCGCAATCGAGGAACGCTGGGGCAAGCTCGATTTCCTCGTTCACGCGATCGGCTTTTCTGACAAGAGCGAGTTGAAGGGCCAGTACGCCAACACCTCGCGGGAAAATTTCGTCCGCACCATGGTGATCTCCTGCTTCTCGTTCACCGAAGTTGCCAAGCGCGCCGCGGCGCTGATGCCGGATGGCGGATCGCTGCTGACGCTGACCTATGGCGGCTCCACCGCCGTGGTGCCGAACTATAACGTGATGGGCGTCGCCAAGGCCGGTCTCGAGGCTTCGATGCGGTATCTTGCCGGCGACTTCGGGCCGCAGGGAATCCGCGTCAACGCGATTTCGGCTGGTCCGGTGCGCACGCTCGCCGGCTCCGGCGTCGGCGATGCGCGCCTCGTCTACGCATGGCAGCAGCGCAACGCGCCACTGCGCCGCTCGACCACGATCGAGGATGTGGGCGGTTCGGCGCTCTATCTCTTGTCCGATCTCGCCTCCGGGGTGACCGGCGAGATTCATTTCGTCGATAATGGCTACAATATCCTGTCCATGCCCATCCCCGAAATGATGCGGCGCGGCGATCCGGAGACCTGATTCCGGCATCCGTTAATGCTTCGTTAAATCTCAGGTTGCATAAGACGCGCTCATTTCGATGAGCGCGTCTTTTTTTCGTCTGACGCAATTCGCGATGGAATCAGTGCCGCATCTCTTCCAGATACGAGGATAAAACCACCCGACGTCATCGCATTTGGCAGCGAAAATCACCCATCAATATCATTCTATCTTATTGTTATAAAATGTTTTTCTTCATAAAGGCGCCGATCAACCGGCGTTGAGTTCACAGTCATCCCGTCATTCAGGTGGGCCGTTCTCAGGGTCCGAGCGAGCAAAGGGAAAGGTCTTAACACTTTGTTCATTTTCTCCTCCGTTCAGCGGCCTCACGAACCGGGCGAATGCAGGATACATCTCCGCAAAGCCCTGTGCGCTTGCGAAGCGCCCCTCGTTTAATCGTCTGATTTAAAAGGAATTCTGCGCCAGGGCGCGAAAAACAATTTGGCGCTGCGGCGGCAACCGGCGTGATTCGCCATTGACGCGCGGCCTCTGTTTTTGTTGCGAATTTGCACCACCCCCCTTTATTCAATCAAATGATTTATAGTTCCACCTATGGTTTATTGAGACGGACGCACAAGACGTTGTTAATGGTTGTCAGAAGCCGGGGGGCAATTCACCGGACTTCACTAAATCGGGGCTAGCGCCTCCTTTCCATGCTCGATTAAATTGAGGATTTAACTATGACCATCAAAAGCCTTTTCCTGGGCTCCGCAGCAGCTTTCGCCGCTGCCTCCGCTGCCCAGGCAGCTGATCCGGTCGTCGTGATCGAACCCGTACAGGCCAACTATGTTGAAGTCTGCGACGCTTTCGGCGCCGGCTACTTCTACATCCCGGGCACCGAGACCTGCCTCAACGTCGGCGGTTACATCCGTTTCCAGATCGACGCCCAGACCGGCGCTAACAGCCCGGACAGCTGGAACGTATGGACCCGCGGCCAGATCGCTATCACGTCCAAGACCGACACCGAGCTCGGCGCTCTGACCGGCGCGATCGTTCTGAACAGCGAATACTATTCGAACGACGCCTCGACCGACACCTACCTCGACGAGACCTACCTCGCACTCGGCGGCTTCCAGGCCGGTTTCTTCTACAGCTACTGGGATGAAGGTCTCATCGGCGAAATCGATGACCTGTCCGGCAACACCCGCTTCAACTCGATCCGTTACGTCTATGTCGGTGAAGGTTTCGTAGGCGGTATCTCGCTCGACGCTCTTGAGCCGTCCATGATCGGCCTTTCCAACTCGGGCGACAATGTTCCGCATCTCGGCGTTTCCGGTCGCGTTGGCTTCCAGGCTGGCGGCGTTGGCGCCAAGCTTGATGTCGGTTACGACACCTACAACGAAGAAGCTTCGTTCCGCCTGATGACCTCGCTGGCGCTTGGCCCGGGCTCGCTCGACCTCGGTGCGAACTACTCCACCGGTTGGAACGCCTATGCCAACACCTACGGCAACGACGACTTCATCAACTACTCGCTGCCGACCCCGACCGTTATCCCGGGCGTCTACGCCGAGTGGGCTCTTGCTGCCGGCTACAAGCTGAACGTGACCGACAAGTTCTCGATCACGCCTGCTGCTCAGTGGACCTCGGCTAACGTTCCGGGTGCCGACAACGAAGACTTCTGGTCCGCTGGTGCCCTGTTCGACTACACGATCGTCGAAGGCCTGAGCGCCAAGCTGAACGTACAGTACACCGACACGCCTGATCAGTACTACGCTGATGACTACTGGGCCGGTTGGTTCCGTCTGCAGCGCGACTTCTAAGTCACGCAAACAGATCGCAGGGTCCTTCGGGCCCTGCACTACCCCCGGAGCGGCAACGCTTCCGGGGGTATTTTTTTTGGAACTGGACGTTTCCAGACAGCGCACCCCAACAGATGCGCGCCGCCCTTTCCAGTACAAGCCGCTACAGCATTCGCCCGAAAATCGGAATCGATTTTCGGAAAGCACGATGCGTAGATTCAATGGGTTAGAGCATCAGGCGTGATGAATGAATCGTATGGGATTCCGTTTTGGTGCGATTT